>JAFAFY010000182.1 GCA_023423235.1 Pseudomonadota bacterium | reverse complement strand
CAGCCGGTGGCGGAAATAGCGCAGGGTCTCGTTGAATTCCTCCTTGCCGGGAATGCGCCGGGCCAGGTTGAACTGGCCGCCGATGTCGGCCGCGGCATCGAACAGGGTCACGTGATGGCCGCGCTGCGCGGCGACCGTGGCGCAGGCCAGGCCTGCCGGCCCCGCGCCCACCACTGCGATGCGCCTGGGCGCGGCGACCGGCAGATAGTTGAGCGTGCTCTCCGCGCAGGCGCGCGGATTGACCAGGCAGCTCGCGGTGCGGTTCTGGAACACATGGTCCAGGCAGGCCTGGTTGCAGGCGATGCAGGTGTTGATCGCCGCGCTGCGGTTGGCGCGCGCCTTGGCCGGCCATTGCGGATCGGCCAGCAGCGGCCGCGCCATCGACACCATGTCCGCGCCGCCGGCGGCCAGCACCGCTTCCGCTACCTCGGGCATGTTGATGCGGTTGGTCGCCACCAGCGGCAGCGCCACATGCGGGCGCAGCTTGGCGGTGACCCCGGCGAACGCCGCACGCGGCACCGAGGTCGCAATGGTCGGCACCCGCGACTCGTGCCAGCCGATGCCGGTATTGAGGAGGGTCGCGCCCGCCGCCTCGATCGCCTGCGCCTGGGCCACGATCTGCTGCCAGTCGGCGCCGTCGGGCACCAGCTCCAGCATCGACAGCCGGTAGATGACGATGAAGTCCGGCCCGGCCGCGGCGCGGATGCGCTGCACGATCTCGGTGGCGAAGCGCATGCGGTGCGCCAGCGAACCGCCCCAGCGGTCGTCGCGCCGGTTGGTGCGCGCGCTGGCGAACTCGTTGATCAGGTAGCCCTCGCTGCCCATGACCTCGACGCCGTCGTAGCCACCATCGCGGGCGCGTTTTGCCGCATTCGCATAGGCGGCGATGGTGCGCTCGACACCGCGCGACGACAGTGCGCGCGGGGTGAACGGGTTGATCGGTGCCTTCAGCTTCGACGGCGCCACCGACAGCGGGTGATAGGCGTAGCGGCCGGCATGCAGCAGTTGCGCGCAGATCTTCGCCCCGTGCGCATGCACCGCGTCGGTGACCTGGCGATGCCGGCGCGCCTGCCAGCCCCAGGCCAGGGTGCCGCCGAACGGCTTGAGCCAGCCCTCGATGTTCGGCGAGAAACCGCCGGTGACGATCAGGCCGACGCCGCCTGCGGCGCGTTCGGCGAAATAGGCCGCAAGTCTTGGAAAATCACGCGCCCGGTCTTCAAGACCGGTATGCATCGAGCCCATCAATATCCGGTTGCGCAGCGTGGTGAAGCCCAGGTCGAGCGGCGCGAACAGGTGCGGGTAGGGCGGGGCGGCGTCCGCGGGCTGGCCGGAGGCTGGCGTCATGGCAAGGATACGCTGGCGTATGGATGGCGCAGCGTGCCGCGAAAGCGCACGCCGGGCAACCACCTGCCATCCGACCTGTCATCAGGCACACGCCGGCACGCGGGCCGGCAGGCTTACATCGGCGTGGCCGGGACCTCGTCGCGGCGGGCGGCGAACATCGGCAGGGTTCTGCCGCACAGCGGGCCGATCAGCAGGGCGAAGGCCAGCGTGCCCCAGCCGACGTTGCCGCCCAGCCACCAGCCGATCGCCAGCACCAGCGCCTCGACCAGTGTCCTGGCGATCCAGATCGGCACCCCGGTGCGTGCGTGCAGGCCGGTCATCAGGCCGTCGCGGGGGCCGGCGCCGAAATGCGCGCCGATGTACAGGCCCGTGGCGATCGCCAGCAGCACCAGGCCGGCGGCGAACACCGCGACCTGGGCCGGTACGCCCTGGATGTCCGGCAACAGCCACAGCCCGAACTGGGCGCTGGGGCCGATCAGCAGCACGTTGAGCAGCGTTCCCAGGCCCGGCTTCTGCCGCAGCGGCAGCCACAGCAGCAGCACGCCGATGCCGACCAGGTTGGTCACCAGCCCGAACGCGAGCCCGCTCTGCCGCGAGATGCCCTGCGCCAGCACGTCCCAGGGCGCGAGGCCGATGCCGGCGCGCACCATCAGGCTGATGCCGATGCCATAGAGAAACAGGCCCGACAGCAACCGCAGCAGGCGTTCGGTGCGCGACGCAGGCATGGGGGCCGGTGTCCGGAGGGCGGGGTGGCAATGGTATCCAGCGGCGCCGGCCGGGCAGGACATGACCGGCCGACGCTGTGTTCCATGAGGCGCGGTCAGGCGACCGCGCGGCCCGGCTGTGTGGCCTTCACTCCCAGCCGGCGACCACCAGCTTGCCGATCGTGCGGCCCGATTCCAGCCGGCGATGCGCCTCGCGCAGATTCGCCGCATCGATCGGCGACAGGGTTGCGGTGCAGGTGCCGCGCAGTTTCCCGGTATCCACCAGTTCGGCCACGCGCGCCAGGATCCGGCCCTGCTCGCCCATGTCGGCGGTACGGAAGCGCGGGCGCGCGAACATCATTTCCCAGTGGATGCCGATGCACTTGGCCTTGTAGGGATCGCCGATCTTCAGCGCGCCCGCCGGCTCGACGATCAGGCCGACATGCCCCTGCGGGGCCAGCAGTTCGCCCAGCGCCTGCCAGTAGCGGTCGGTATCGGCCAGGTTGATCGCGGCGTCGATGCTGTCCAGCCCGAGCGCCTGGAGTTGCGGGGCCAGGTCCTGGCGATGGTCGATGACGTGGTCGGCACCCATGTCGTGGCACCAGGCGACCGTTTCCGGGCGCGATGCGGTGGCGATCACCGTGAAGCCCGCGAGTTTCGCCAGTTGGATCGCGATCGACCCCACGCCGCCGGCGCCAGCGATGACCAGCAGGGTCCTGCCGGCGCCGCCGCCCTCGAACGCGAAGGGCATGCGCTCGAACAGCAGCTCCCAGGCCGTGATCGCGGTCAGCGGCAGCGCCGCGGCCTGGGCGAAATCGAGCGAGCCTGGCTTGCGCGCGACGAGCCGCGCGTCGACCAGCTGGAACTGCGCGTTGCTGCCCGGGCGGGTGACGTCGCCGGCGTAGTACACCGCATCGCCCGGCGCGAACCCGGTCACTTCGCTGCCGACCGCGTCGACGACGCCGGCCGCATCGAACCCCAGCACCTTCGGTGCCGTCTCCTGTTGCGGCTTGGGCGCCCGCACCTTGGTGTCCACGGGATTCACCGAGACGGCTTCGATTCGCACGCGCAGGTCGTGCGGTCCGGGTTCGGGCAAGGGGAGTTCGGTATCGAACAGCGAGTCGGGATCGTCGATCGGCAGGTAGCGGGTCAGGGCGACGGCTTTCATGCGGGGGTCCTTGTGGGCGGGGCGGCAGTGGGGTTGTCAGCGCCATCCGCAAGGGTAGTGCCGGTCATGCGATGTCACCAGACCGGGAGGCAGTGCGCCCGGCCGGTTGGATCGCAGGCAGCGCAAGGCGCGGCAGGAACAAGCGTC
>JAFAFY010000130.1 GCA_023423235.1 Pseudomonadota bacterium | reverse complement strand
CAGGCGATGCCGAGGATCTGCGCCGAGCGCACGACGATCCGGGTCAGCTCCTCGGCGCTGTAGAACTCCAGCCGCTGGACGATGCCGAAGCGGTCCCGCAGCGGCGCGGTCAGCAGGCCGGCGCGGGTGGTCGCACCGATCAGGGTGAACGGCGGCAGGTCGATCTTGATCGAACGCGCGGCCGGGCCCTCGCCGATCATGATGTCGAGCTGGAAGTCCTCCATCGCCGGGTACAGCACTTCCTCCACCACAGGCGACAGGCGATGGATCTCGTCGATGAACAGCACGTCGTGCGGCTGCAGGTTGGTGAGCAGCGCCGCGAGGTCGCCGGCCTTCTCGATCACCGGTCCGGAGGTGACGCGCAGCGCGACCCCCAGTTCGTTGGCGATGACGTGGCTGAGCGTGGTCTTGCCCAGCCCCGGCGGGCCGAAGATCAGCACATGGTCCAGCGATTCGGCGCGGTGGCGGGCGGCATCGATGTAGATCGACATCTGCTCGCGGACCGGCACCTGCCCCAGGTAGTCGGCCAGCCGTTGCGGGCGGATGCTGGCGTCGGCGGCGGCGTCCTCGCGGCTCGCCGAGGGGGCGATGATGCGCTCTTCGGTCATGCGCGCATGATCGCATGGCGTGACTGTGTCGCGCAGTCAAAACCGGGGCCGGAGCCGGAATCGAGTTCCGACTCCGGCCCTGGCTTTGCCGGATTGATTTGCCTACGGACGCATCGCCGCGGCCGCCAGCGCGAACGAGTGCTTGCGTGCGGCGTGGTCGAAGATGTTGGCGGTCAGGATCAGCTCGTCGGGCCGGTGCCGGGCGATGAACTCGGCGATGCCCGCGCGCACGCCGGCCGCGTCGCCGACCACCGAACAGCCGAGCGCCTGCTCGACCATCGCTTTCTCCTGCGGGGTCCAGAAGGCCTCGATGTCGTCGATCGGCGGCGGGATCAACCCCGGCTGGCCGCGGCGCAGGCGCACGAAGCTCTGCTGCTGGGTGGTGAACAGCCGCCGCGCCTCGGCCGGGGTGTCGGCGGCGACCACGTTCAACGCCAGCATCGCGTAGGGCGCGGTCAGGTACTTCGACGGCCGGAACTCCAGGCGGTAGCGGGCCAGCGCCTCCTCCATCATCGCCGGGGCGAAATGCGAGGCGAACGCGAACGGCAGGCCCATCGACGCCGCCAGTTGGGCGCTGAACAGGCTTGAGCCCAGCAGCCACACCGGCACCTCGATGCCGCCGCCGGGCACGGCCTGGACCGCCTGCCCCGGCTGCACCGGCTCGAAGTAGCGCAGCAGCTCCTGCACGTCGTGCGGGAAGGCATCGGCGCTGTCGAAATAGCGGCGCAGTGCGCGGGCGGTGGCGCCGTCAGTGCCCGGCGCGCGGCCGAGGCCCAGGTCGATGCGGCCGGGATACAGGGTGGCCAGGGTGCCGAACTGCTCGGCCACCTGCAACGGCGCGTGGTTGGGCAGCATCACCCCGCCCGCCCCGACCCGGATGGTCGAGGTGCCGCCGGCGATGTGGCCGATCAGCACCGCGGTCGCGGCGCTGGCGATGCCGGGCATGTTGTGGTGCTCGGCCAGCCAGTAGCGCCGGTAGCCCAGGGCTTCGGCATGCCGGGCGAGATCGAGCGCATTGGCGAAGGCCTGCGCGGGGGTGCTGCCTTCGCAGACCGGGGCGAGATCGAGAAGCGAATAGGGAATCATCGGGATGCACGGCGAGAGGGGAATGCCGTCGATCTGGGGTTGCCATCGCTCCGATTCCAGCGGGGCGGCTGGGTTGCTGTGTCCCGGAGCTGGAGAAACGGGCGCGTCGCCCGGTGCCCGGGTTCCGGACTGCGCGCTCTGGTTGCGGGTCTCCGGCGCTCCGCCCGGCGGACATGCCCCCCATCCGCCCTCCGGGCACCTTCCCCCGCACGCGGGGGAAGGGTTCGGCATCTGGCGGCATCGCGACCCTCCCCATGTGCGGGAAAGGTCTGGTAGCCATTCACGCGCGGGAAGGGTCTGGAATCATCGCGGCGCCGGGCGCCTGCCCGCACGGGCGCCGTGCGGGTTTCGATCGTCGTGGCGGGCGAACTGCGCTGGGGAAAGTTCCGGGGCAACGCCAGGCCCAGGCGAGTTCCGGTCAGATCTGCACCTGCGAGCCCAGTTCCACCAGCCGGTTGCCGGGAATGCGGAAGAACCCGGTGGCCGGCGCGGCGTTGCGGTGCATCAGTGCGAACAGCTTGTCGCGCCACAGCGGCATGCCGCGGCGCGGGCTGGCGACGACGGTCTCGCGGCTGGTGAAGAAGGTGGTGTCCATGGGGTCGAAACAGACGCCACCCTCGACATCACCGCAGCGCATCAGCGCCACCGGTACGTCGGGCGTTTCCATGAAACCGAAGCGCAGCGTCACCCGATAGAACTCGTCGCCGATCGACTCGATCGTCAGCCGCTTGTCCTTGGCCGCATAGGGCGTGGTCAGGGTGTCGACGGTCAGGAACACATTGCGCGCATGCAGCACCTTGTTGTGCTTGAGGTTGTGCATCAGCGCCTGCGGCACCACGCCCTGGTCGGCGGTGAGGAAGATCGCGGTACCCGGTACGCGCACCGGCGGGGCCAGCATCAGGCCCGGCAGGAAGGTGTCGAGCCGGATGCCGTCCTTCTGGATCTCCGCGCGCAGCAGGGTGCGCCCGCGGCGCCAGGTACGCAGCAGCACGAACAGCACCGCGCCCAGCACCACCGGGAACCAGCCGCCGGCCAGGATCTTGGCCAGGTTGGCGACCACGAACGCCACGTCCACCACCAGGAACAGCACGCAGGCCGGCAACACCCAGCGCCGCCAGCGCGCCCACAGCGCGCGGGCGACGATCGCCAGCAGCACGGTGTCGATCAGCATGGTCATCGATACCGAGATGCCGTAGGCCGTGGCCAGCTTCGAGGAGCTCTGGAAACCCAGCACCAGACCGACGACGATCACCGCCATCATCCAGTTGATGCCGGGGATGTAGATCTGGCCGATGGTGTCGCTGGAGGTGTGGCGCACATGCATGCGCGGGATATAGCCCAGCTGCATGGCCTGGCGCGCGATCGAGAAGCCACCGGTGATGACCGCCTGCGAGGCGATCACCGTGGCCGCGGTGGCCAGCACTACCATCGGCAGGCGCGCCCACTGCGGCACGCCGATGTAGAACGGGTTGGCGATCGCGGCGGCGTCCTCGAGGATCAGCGCGCCCTGGCCCAGGTAGTTGAGCATCAGCGACGGCAGCACGAAACCGTACCAGGCATAGCGGATCGGCCGCGCGCCGAAATGGCCCATGTCGGTGTAGATCGCCTCGCCACCGGTGACCGCCAGGATCACCGCGCCGAGGATGAAGATGCCGCCGAAATGGTGCTCGGCGAAGAAGCGCACCGCGTACAGCGGGTTCACCGCCAGCAACACCTCGGGCTCGTGCAGGATGTTGAGCACGCCCAGCGCCGCCAGGCACAGGAACCAGAACACCATGATCGGCCCGAACACCCGGCCGACCTTCTCGGTGCCGAAGCGCTGGGTGGCGAACAGCGCCAGCAGCACGGTCAGCGCGATCGGCACCACCCAGTGGTGCAGCTGCGGGGCGACGATCTGCAGGCCCTCGACCGCCGAAAGCACAGACACCGCGGGGGTGATGACGCCATCGCCGAAGAACAGCGCGGCGCCGAGCACGCCGAGCACGCCCACCGCATAGCTCGAGCGCGAACCCGGCCGCAGCGTGCGCTGGGCCAGCGCCATCAGCGCCATGATGCCGCCCTCGCCCTCGTTGTCGGCGCGCATGATGATGGTGACGTACTTGAACGTCACCACCACCATCAGCGACCAGAAGATCATCGACAGTACGCCGAGCACGGTGTCGTGGTCGGCCACTAGGCCGTAGTGCGGCGAGAACGCCTCGCGCAGGGTGTACAGCGGGCTGGTGCCGATGTCGCCGAACACCACGCCGATGGCGCCGATCACCAGGCCGGCAAGGCCGGCCTGGGCGTGGCCGCCCGCAGC
>JAFAFY010000053.1 GCA_023423235.1 Pseudomonadota bacterium | reverse complement strand
CAGGTAGCCCAATCGTCAGGGTGATGCCCGCAATAGCGAGCATTGTCATCATTTCGATCAGGGTGAATCCCGAGATCCTGTGCATGCCGGCCTCCTGCCTTGTTGGAAGCACCAGCATGCGTGGGTGGCGCGACCTGGGAACTCGGTGGTCCGCGCATCACGGGGTCGGAAATCACCGACCGCTATTGTCGGGAATCGGGCTGAAGTGGCGCCCATGCCGTGTCTGGAAGTGCCGTGGCTACTGCAAGACGCGGAATCCAGGCGATTTCGGGTTCCCTGCCGGGCTTTGGCCGTCCGGTTGCCGTCCGCCCCTCCCGCCCCCATGTCTTCGATTCCCCCGATGCGCCTTCCGCCATGAACGAAGCCGATCAACCCGCCGGATTCCAGCTCGTTGCGCCCTACCAGCCGGCCGGCGACCAGCCGCGCGCGATTGCCCAACTGGTCGACGGTTTCGAGGCCGGGCTGGCACACCAGACGCTGCTCGGCGTCACCGGGTCGGGCAAGACCTACACCATCGCCAACGTGATCCAGCAGGTGCAGAAGCCGACGCTGGTGATGGCGCCCAACAAGACCCTGGCGGCGCAGCTCTACGGCGAGTTCAAGTCGTTCTTCCCGCACAACGCGGTCGAGTACTTCGTCAGCTACTACGACTACTACCAGCCCGAGGCCTACGTGCCGGCGTCGGACACGTACATCGAGAAGGACAGCTCGATCAACGAGCACATCGAGCAGATGCGGCTGTCGGCGACCAAGGCGCTGCTGGAGCGGCGCGACGCGATCGTGGTGTGCTCGGTGTCGGCGATCTACGGCCTGGGCGACCCGAACGAATATTTCCGCATGGTGCTGCACATGGTGCGCGGCGAGCGCATCGACCAGCGCGAGCTGATCCGCCGCCTCACCGAGATGCAGTACACGCGCAACGACACCGAGCTGCGCCGCGGTACCTACCGGGTGCGCGGCGAGGTCATCGATATCCATCCGGCCGAGTCGGAGATGGAGGCGCTGCGGATCGAGCTCTTCGATGGCGAGATCGAGCGCATCACCCAGTTCGACCCGCTGACCGGCGAGACCCGGCGCAGTCTGCAGCGCTACACCATCTACCCCAAGTCGCACTACGTCACCACGCGGCGCACCACGCTCGAGGCGATCGAGGCGATCAAGGCCGAGCTGCCGCCGCGGCTGGAGCAGTTCTACGCCGAGAACAAGCTGGTCGAGGCGCAGCGGCTGCAACAGCGCACCCAGTTCGACCTGGAAATGATGGCCGAGGTCGGCTACTGCAACGGCGTGGAGAACTACTCGCGCCATCTGACCGGGCGCATGCCGGGCGAAGCGCCGCCGTGCCTGTTCGATTACCTGCCACCGGATGCGCTGCTGGTGGTCGACGAATCGCACGTGACCATTCCGCAGATCGGTGCGATGTACAAGGGCGACCGCTCGCGCAAGGAAACGCTGGTCAACTTCGGTTTCCGTCTGCCGTCTGCGATGGACAACCGGCCGCTGAAGTTCGAGGAATGGGAAGGGCGCTCGCCGCGCGCGATCTTCGTCTCGGCCACGCCCGGCAGTTACGAGATGGAGAAATCGCAAGGCCAGGTGACCGAACTCGTGGTGCGCCCGACCGGACTGGTCGATCCCGAAGTCGAGATCCGCCCGGTGGCGACCCAGGTCGACGACGTACTGGGCGAGATCAACGCGCGGGTGGCGATGGGCGACCGCGTGCTGATCACGGTGCTGACCAAGCGCATGGCCGAGAACCTGACCGAGTACCTGGGCGAACACGACGTCAAGGTGCGCTACCTGCATTCGGACATCGACACCGTGGAGCGTGTGGAGATCATCCGCGACCTGCGGCTGGGCAAGTTCGATGTGCTGGTGGGGATCAACCTGCTGCGCGAGGGCCTCGACATGCCCGAAGTCTCGCTGGTGGCGATCCTCGATGCCGACAAGGAAGGCTTCCTGCGTTCGGGCGGCTCGCTGATCCAGACCATCGGCCGCGCCGCGCGCAACCTGCGCGGCAAGGCGATCCTGTATGCCGACCGCATCACCAACTCGATGCAGATCGCGCTGGACGAGACCGACCGGCGCCGGCAGAAGCAGGTGGAATACAACACCGAGCACGGCATCACCCCCAAATCGGTGGCGCGTGCGATCGTCGACATCATGGAAGGTGCGCGCGCAGAGCCGGAGCTGGAGAAGCGTGGCCGCGGCAAGTCGCGCAAGGCGGTGGCCGAGCCGGCCGAGGACTACGGCTCGTTGCCGCCCGAGAAGCTGGCTGCGCGGCTCAAGGCCCTGGAGCAGCAGATGTACCAGCACGCCCGCGACCTGGAGTTCGAGGAGGCGGGGCGCCTGCGCGACCAGATCCAGCAGATCAAGGCGACGACGCTGGGCTGAGGCGCGGCGCGCGCCGTTGGCCGGGGGCAGGGCGCCAGCAAGGATGCGGCACAAGGCTTTGCGTCGCCACGTCGCGTCGCGTATCGACTGCGACAAGGCGGTTGCCGGGTTTCAGTGGCCGGGGGGCACTTACGAAAAACCCGGCGCGATGGCCGGGTCTGTCTGATTCCACGAAACCGCCTGTTTTGCAGCTGTTTCGTGGTGGGCGGTACAGGGTTCGAACCTGTGACCCCTACCATGTCAAGGTAGTGCTCTACCGCTGAGCTAACCGCCCCTATGTCCCGCTGTTGCCAGCAAGGCCGCGCATTCTAGCGCGGGCTCGGGGTGCAGACAAGCATTCCTGGCAACGGCGTCGCGGGCAGCCTCCATGCCGCCCGGACGGGTCAAAAGCGGTAGTTCAGGCCCAGCAGGTAGGTGCGGCCCCATTCGACGCGTTCCAGCGGCCGGTCGCGGGTGCCCGCATAGGTCCGGTAGGACTCGTTGGTGATGTTGTTGGCCTGCAGTAGCAGGGTCAGGCCCGCCAGCGAGGCGCCTTCGCCGAAGCTGTAGCTGAGCTGCGCATCGGTGATGTTCTCGCCGACGACGTAGCGCAGCGTGCGCGCACCGTCGAAGTTGCCGATCTCGCCGATGAAGTCCGAACGCCGGCGCTGGCTCACGCGTGCCTCGAAGCCGTCGCGCTCGTAGTAGGCGGTCAGGTTGTAGACGCGCCGGGACAGCCCGGGCAGGTCGATCGGACCGTCGCCCACACTGCTGGCGCTTTCCGGGTCGTAGATCTGGATGCTGCTGTCGTTGAAGCTGGCGCTGGCGACGATGCCGAAGCCGCGCAGCGAATCCGTCCACAGGTCGAAGGGCAGGGATGCCGTCAGCTCCAGGCCGCGCAGCGTGCCGCCTTCGCCGTTCTGCGGCGCGGTGAAGTTGCCGATGGTCTGCAGGTCCCAGTCGACGCCCGGCGGCGGCACGTAGTCGCCGAGGAAGCCGGAGAAGTCGTAGTCGTCTCGGGTCTGGGTGTAGATGTAGGTGCGCAGGTCCTTGTAGAAGAACGCGGCGGCCACGTAGGCGCGGTTGCCGAAATACTTCTCCCACGACACGTCGAAGGCATAGGCGCGCCAGGGGTCGAGCAGCGGGTTGCCGCCGCTGCCGCCGGGCCGGCCATTGCCCTCGTCGACGCCGAACTCGAGCGACGAACGCAACTGGTCCACGCGCGGGCGCGCGACCTGTTCGGCCAGGCCGATGCGCAGGGTGTGCTCGTTGGGCAGTTGGAATGCCAGGTTCATGCTCGGCAGCACGTCGGTATAGGTCTTGCCCGATTCGAACGGGCGGACGTTGCTGCCTTCGGGCTGGGTGGCGTCCCAGTAGTTCGAGCTGGACGACTGGTCGACGCGCTGGATCTGCACGCCGATGTTGCCGCTCACCGCGGTGTCGCCCCAGTCGGCGCTGATGTTGGCGCGGGCGAAGGCGGTGGTGATCTTCTCGTTGACCGTCCGGGCCTTGGACACCAGGTAGCTCTCGTCCTCGGTGGGCGCGAAGGTCATGTAGCGCGCGACGGCCGCCGGCACGTTCCACGCCGGGATATAGCCGATGCCGGCGAAGCCGAGGTCGACCAGGCCGTATTGCAGGTCGCCGGCGATCGCGGTGTCGCCTTGCGCGCCGAGATTGATGTTGCCTTCGGGCTGGCGCTTGGATTTCTGGCGGTCGGCATGGTTGAGGCCGAAATCGAAATCCGACAGCCAAGTGATGGCGTCGGGCGCGGCCAGTGTCAGGCCGATGCGCGCGGCCTTGAGCTCGTCCTCGACTTCCGGCGTCTTGCCGTAGCCGGAGCCGTAGATGGTGTTGGTCAGGAACAGCTGCGACGGGTCGGAATAATCCAGGCCCGGCTTCATCTGCGAGAAACCGTCGCTGCGGATGTCCAGCGCGATGGTGTCGAGCGAGGGATTGGGCAGCAGCTGGGTGTTGTTCT
>JAFAFY010000437.1 GCA_023423235.1 Pseudomonadota bacterium | reverse complement strand
GTGGTAGACGGCCTGGGGGTCGACGATCTCGTCGGCCTCGCCTTGGATCACCAGCCACGGACACGTGGGCAGCACGATGTCGTCGAAATCCCAGCGCCCGGCCGGCGGCGCGATCGAGATCAGCAGGTCGGGCTTGAGCGCGTCGGCCGCGCGCAGCGACACGTAGGCGCCGAAACTGAAACCCGCCAGCCACAGGCGCTGGCCCGGGCGCTGCGCGCGCACCCAGTCGACCACGGCGGTGAGATCGGCGATCTCGCCGACGCCGTGGTCGAACGTGCCGGCCGAGTCGCCGGTGCCGCGGAAATTGAAGCGCACCGTGGTCGCGCCAAGCTCGCGCAGCGCGCGCGCGACCATCGTCACCACCTTGTTGTGCATCGTCCCGCCCTCGGTCGGCAGCGGGTGGCAGATCACCGCGACCAGCGGCAGCGCGGCGACGTCGGCTTCGGGCAGGTCGACGGCGGCCTCGATCGCGCCGGCGGGGCCGGGCAGGGTCAGCGGGCCGGATTCGGTGGGGAAGGCGGGGGCATCCATGCACCGATGATAAGCGCTGCGGTGTCCAGGGGTTGCGAGCGGCCACGTGACGCCGCGTCGTGGCAGCGGCGCATGCAGCGCTTCCGTGTGCAGTCGGTCCGTCCGAAGTCCAGCGGCCCGAAGTCCAGCCGTGCGCAGTACATCGGCCGCGATGCGCGCGTCCGCAGTGCTTTCAGTCCGCGCGCAGGCGCAGGCCGACCAGCAGCGGGTCGTGGTCGGAACTGCGCCATGGCGCGCCGCGCGCGCCATCGCCGCGGTGGCCGGCAGCCGGCGCCTCGTCGGCGTTGCTGTGCCACTTCGCCACGTCGGCCACGCGCGCGGCCAGTGCCGGGCTCAGCAGCAGGTGGTCCAGGCGTCCGGCCTGACCGTCGAACACGAAGCTGTAGCGGTCGGCGGGGTCGTGGCCGGCGAAGGCGTCGCGCCAGCCGGCATCGGTGAACACGCGGATCGGGTCTTCCATCGCATAGGCGTTGAAGTCGCCGACGATCGCGGTACGCGCGCCGGCACCGGTCGGGTCCTTGGCCAGCCAGCCGCGCAGGCGGCGCGCGGACTCGGTGCGGGTCGCGTTCCAGCAGGCCTGGCCGTCGCCCTGGTCGCGGTCCGCGCCGCTGGCCTCGTTGCAGCCCTTGGACTTGAAGTGCACCGCGACCACGGTGAAGTCCGCGCCGTCGGCGCGGCCGCCGCGCAGCGGCACGAAGGCCTGCGCCAGCGGCACCCGGCTGCGGGTACCGAACGGACCGCCGCCGAGCGTCGTCGGCGCGCCCTGCGGACGCACGCGGGTGTCGCGATACAGCAGGCCGACCCGGATCACGTCGGTCCCCGGGCCTTCGCCGACGTGGACGAAGCGCCAGTCGCGCGCCGGGCCGGCGGCGTTGAGCGCAGCCACCAGCTGGGCGATGCTCGAGCGCGCGTCGTAGCCGTCGTTCTCCAGTTCCATCAACGCCGCGACATCGGCATCGAGGGCGGCGATCGTCGCCACCAGTGCCGCCAGCTGGCGCTGGTATTCGGCCTGGGTGCGGGCGCCGCGCTCGGTCGGGAAACCGCCGCCGCGGCCGTCGCCATTGAACAGGTTCTCCAGGTTGAACGCGGCGATACGCACGTCGCCGCCGACCACCGGCGCGGCCGGGCGCGGCGCCGGCTGGACCTGCAGCGCTGCGGTCAGCTGCAGGCGGTAGTCGCCCCAGCGCTGGTCGACGACGCCTTCGGCCGCGCCCAGCACGCTGCCGGCGCGTAGCGGCCCGGTCGCGCCGCGCAGATACCAGATGCCGTCTTCGGGCGTCTGTGCGCTGCCGTCGTCGAGCAGCACGCGGCGGCGCGCATTGCCGGCCGCGACCGCCGCGGCGTCGGCGCCGGGCGCGGCGATTTCGGTCGGCGTGGACAGGCGGCCGTCGAAACTGGCAACCAGGGTGCCGCGGCGGGCGAGGTCGTGCTGGCCGCTGAGGGTCAGCGGCGCGTCGATCCGCACCCACATGCCTTCCAGCGGCTCCCAGTCGGCGGGCGCGGATGTCAGGAGGGTCGGCTGCAGGGCCGGCGCGGCGGCGTCCAGGATCTCGATCGACTGCGGCCGCAGCGCGGTCAGCGTGGCGTCGCCTTCGCCGTGCTCGACCACGGTGCCGCGCACCCGCACGCGCATGCCGCGCGCCAGCCGGGTGGCGCCGTCGTCGAACACGAACAGCGCATCGGAGGTGCGCGGGTCGTTGTCGCCGCCGTCCTGCACGAACCAGCCGCCCAGGCCGTCGCCGAACGCACCGGTCACGGTAGCCGTGATGGTGACGGTCTCGCCGACGCGCGGGCTGCGCGTGCCTGTGCCTTGCAGGGTCCCGATGGCGATCTCGCCGGACGCGGGCGCGGTGTGCGGCGTCAGTGACGGTCGACAGGCGCCGAGCAGCGCGCAGGCCAGCAGCAGCGAAACGGTAGGGACAGCACGCATCGGCAGGAACCGGGGACGGGCAGGGCGCCAGGGTTGGAAATTATGCGGCATCGATTGCCGTGCGAATCCGCTGTCGCCGCGCCTGCTGCCGTGGACACGCGCGCGAAGGCGTTGCGCGGATACAAGAACGCCGCCCGGAGGCGGCGTCATGCAGGCATCGAGAATCCCGAGTCATGGATCGGGCATCGCGTCCGGCGCACCGGCGCGCACTGCCGTCTACTTGAGGTTGTCGACCATCCAGTCCACCGCGGCGTGCATCTGCTCGTCGCTGAGCGCGGGATTGCCGCCGCGGGCCGGCATCACACCGGCGGCGCCGGTGAAGCCGTCGATCGAGTGCCTGTACAGCGTATCGGTACCCTGGGCGATGCGCGCATCCCAGTGCGCGTGGTCGAGCGTCGGCGCGCCACCGGCGCCGGAGGTGTGGCAGCCGGCGCACAGGTTCTGGTAGATCGTCGCGCCATCCAGGGTGCCGCCGTAGGCGACCTGCGCCGCCGCTGCCGCCGCGGCTGCCGCGGTGGCGGCGGCCTGCGACGCGGCGCCGGTCGCGCCCGCGTAGACCGCGCCCACCGGCGCGATGCGCGCCTCGGTACGCCTGGCCGCGCTGTCGGAGACTTCCGGCGGAATCGTATGGTGCAGAAACCAGGCGCCGATGATCAGGCCCAGCGTGACGACCGACAGGAACACCAGAACCAGCGAGAAGCGCTTCAGGAACTCAAGGTCGTAATTGCGCATGCAACACCTTTGGCGACATGGCGCGCGGCCACAGCTGAGGGCCGAGTATACGGGCAGGTCCGGGCAAATGCCGCCCGCCCGCCGCGGCGCCTGCACGCCCCCTGCACCGGCCCGGCGGCATAAGGTCGGCATGGCCCCATTCCGACGCCACCGCGCCGCTCCGGATTGACGCATGGCGCTGCACGAATACCGCCGCAAACGCGATTTCTCCCGCACCCGAGAGCCTGCGCCGGACAGGCCGGCGGCCACCGGCGCGCGGCCGCGCTTCGTTGTGCAGTTGCACCATGCCAGCCACCGCCACTACGACTTCCGCCTGCAGGTCGGCGATACGCTCAGGAGCTGGGCGGTGCCCAAGGGGCCGAGCTACGACCCCAAGGTCAAGCGCATGGCGGTCGAGGTGGAGGACCACCCGCTGGACTACGCCCGCTTCGAGGGCGAGATCCCGAAAGGCCAGTACGGCGGTGGCCATGTGGCGTTGTTCGACCAGGGCGTGTGGACCACCGACGGCGACCCCGAGGCGCAGCTGGCGAAGGGCCACCTGCGTTTCCAGCTGTTCGGCGACAGGCTCAAGGGCGGCTGGCACCTGGTGCGCGCGGGCAAGCCGGCGCGGCAGCCGCAATGGCTGCTGTTCAAGGCCGACGACGCCTACGCCAGCCCGCTGGAAGCCGATGACCTGCTGGCCGGCGTGACGCCCGCGCCGGCCGACGACGTACGCCGCGCCGGACGCGGCAAGGCGAATCCCAAACGCCGCACGCAGGCGCCCACGCCCACGCGGGCGCGCCGACGCGACTGGGCCAGGGCCGCGCGCAAGCTGTCAGGCGCCAGGCCCGCACCCGCGCCGGCCGGCGCCTTCGCACCGCAGCTGGCGACCGCAGCCACGCGTGCGCCGAGCGGTCCGGACTGGGTGCACGAACTCAAGTGGGACGGCTA
>JAFAFY010000403.1 GCA_023423235.1 Pseudomonadota bacterium | reverse complement strand
GACCTGGTGCTGGATCCGCGCGATCCGCGCCTGCCGCGCTTCTATTCCCAGGCGCTGCGCTGGGGCCTCCGCCGCTCCGGCGACATCGTCTACCGCCCGCATTGCGAAGGCTGCCGCGCCTGCGTCGCGGTGCGGGTGCCGGTGGCGCAGTTCCGCCCCGACCGCAGCCAGCGGCGCACCCTGGCCCGCAACGCGGAGATCGAGGCGCGCGTGGTGCCGGCCGAGCGCAACGACGAGCGCCTGGCGCTGTACCGGCGCTACCTGCGCGCACGCCATCCCGGCGGCGGCATGGAGGGGCACGGTGCCGCCGAGTTCGACCAGTTCCTGATCGGCAGCTGGAACGAGGGCCGCCTGCTGGAGTTGCGGCTGCACGGCCGCCTGCTGGCGGTCGCGGTGACCGACCTGTCCGATGACGCGCTGTCGGCGGTCTACACCTTCTACGACCCCGACGAAGCGTCACGCGGCCTGGGCACACTGGCGATCCTGCGGCAGATCGCCTGGGCGCAGCGGGAAAACCGCAGCCACCTGTATCTTGGCTACTGGATCGACGGACACCGGAAGATGGACTACAAACGCAATTACCAGCCGCTGGAAGGATTCGACGGCCAGCGCTGGCGGCCGATGCCGGAGCTGCGCCGATGACGCGCCTGCCCCTGCTGCCGGCACTGCTTGCCCTTGCCCTGCTGGCGATGCTGCTGGTGCTTGCCGCCTGCGTGCGCGTCAACGTGCATGGCGACCCGGACGCGGTCCTGCCCGCGGCGCGGCCGGGCGGCGCCATCCGCATCGCCACCTACAACACCTCGCTCTACAGCGACCAGGCCGGCGGGCTGGTGCAGCGCCTGCAGGATGATGACGAAGGCGCACGCCGCATCGCCGCGGTGCTGCAGCAGGCGCGCCCGGACATCGTGCTGCTCAACGAATTCGACTACGTGGCCGACGGCAGCGCGGCGGCCCTGTTCCAGTCGCGTTACCTGGCGCAGCCACAGCCGGGCGGCGGCGCGGCGCTGACGTATCCCTACCGCTACATCGCGCCGGTCAACACCGGCGTGCAGAGCGGGCTGGACCTCGACGGCAACGGCCAGGTGGGCGGCGACGGCCGCGAGCGCGGCAACGATGCCTGGGGCTACGGCCTGCACCCGGGGCAGTACGGCATGCTGTTGCTCTCGCGCTACCCGATCGACGCCCCCGCGGCGCGCAGCTTCCAGCACCTGCGCTGGCAGGCGATGCCCGGTGCGCGGCGCCCGCTCGATCCCGACACCGGCACGTCCTATTACCCGGACGCGGTGTGGTCGCAGCTGCGGCTGTCGTCGAAATCGCACTGGGACGTGCCGGTGCAGACCCCGCAGGGCGTGCTGCACGTGCTGGCCGCGCATCCCACGCCGCCGGCCTTCGATGGCCCGGAGAAGCGCAACGTGGCCCGCAACCACGACGAGATCCGGCTGTGGAGCGAGTATCTCTCGCCGGGCGCGCACGACTGGCTGTGCGACGACGCCGGCCGCTGCGGCGGCCTGGACGCGGATGCGCGCTTCGTGATCCTGGGCGACCTCAACAACGATCCGGTCGACGGCGCCGGCGACCACACCGCGATCGTCGCGCTGATCGAGCATCCGCGCGTGCTGCGCATGGCAACCCCGCGCAGCGAGGGCGCGTTGGAAGCGGCCGACGCCGCGGGCGCGGCCAACCTGCAGCATCGCGGCGCGCATGCGCACGACACCGGCAGCTTCGGCCCGCGCGTGGGCAACCTGCGTCTCGACTACGTGCTGCCCTCTGTGGGCCAGCGCGCGATCGCCAGCGGCGTGTTCTGGCCGCGCAGCGACGCGCCGCATGCCGACATCGTCGAAGGCAGCGACCACCGGCTGGTCTGGGTGGATGTGGTGCGCGAGGGCGAGTGATGCGCGCCGGCCCCGGCGCCGACGAAGCCTGGAAGGCGCCGGGGCCCCGCCTGCGCGGGGAGGACGGGCCTGTTCCCCAGCGGCGGCAGCAGACTACTTGCGCCGGCCGCTGCGCCAGATCGACAGCAGGATCCACACGCCGCTGAGCGCGGCGCCGATGAAGCCGAGCACGCCCAACGCCATCAGCCAGCGGTTGCTGCCACCGCCACTGACGCTGTTCATGACGATCGACGAGCCGATGATCAGCGCCGCGGTCACCACGCCGACGGTCAGGCGGTTGGCGGCACTGTTGACCTGGTCGCCGAAGGCTTTCAGCGACGGCACTTCGATCTGCGCGCGCAGGCGGCCGCGGCGCGCGGACTGCAGCAGCCGGCGCAGGTCGCGCGGGAGTTCGCCCAGCAGCTCGACCGCGCTGGAGAGCGTGCGCCGGCCACGCCGGGCGATCGCCATCGGCGAGTAGCGCTCGGCCATCTCGCGCCGCAGCCACGGCCGCGCGGCGCTGGTCATGTCGAACCCGGGGTCCAGTTGCCGGCCCAGCCCTTCCAGGGTCAGGAAGGCCTTGATCAGCAGCGCAAGGTCCGGCGGCAGCATCAGGTCGTGGCGGCGCAGCAGCACGGTCACGTCGGTCAGCATCGCGCCCATGCGCAGGTCCTTGAGCGGCACGCCGCGGTACTGGTCGACGAACAGGTCGATGTCCGACTGCAGGCGCACTTCGTCGGTATCGTCGTTGTCGGTCCAGGCCAGCAGCACGTCGCAGACCGTCTGCGGTTCCTGGCTCACCAGCCCGTAGAGCAGTTGCGCGACCTGGAAGCGCAGCTCCGGTGCCAGCCGCCCGACCATGCCGAAGTCGATGATCGCGATGCGGCCATCGGCCAGGTAGAACAGGTTGCCCGGGTGCGGGTCGGCGTGGAACAGGCCGTCCTCGAACACCATCTTCATGACGATGTCGGTGCCCAGCAGCGCCAGCGCGTGACGGTCCAGCCCGGCGGCGTCGACCGCGGCCATGTCGCCACCGGCGATGCCGTGGATCATCTCCTGCACGTTCAGACGCTGGCAGGTCCATTGCCAGTACACGCGCGGCACCACCACGCGCGCGTCGTCGGCGAAGTTGGCGGCGATGCGCTCGGCGTTGCGGCATTCGGCGGCGAAGTCCAGCTCGCGGCGCAGCGAGGCATCGAACTGGCGCACCACTTCAACCGGCCGGTAGCGACGCAGGTCGGGCGCCTGCGACTGGGCGATCTCGGCCAGGCGCGCCAGCAGCCGCAGGTCGGCCTCGATGACCTCGCCGATCCCCGGGCGCCGCACCTTCAGCACCACCGTGCTGCCGTCATGCAGCCAGGCGCGGTGCGCCTGCGCCAGCGAGGCGGCGGCCAGCGGCGTTTCGTCGACGCGCGCGAAGACGTCCTCCGGTGGCGCGCCCAGGTCCTCGGTCAGCTGCGGCAGGATCTGCGCATACG
>JAFAFY010000368.1 GCA_023423235.1 Pseudomonadota bacterium | reverse complement strand
TCTGCGTACATTGTGAGAAATATCACTTAATGGTACAAAAATTGCTATAACCCTGATCAAAATTCGATCTTTATAATATTGATATCATTAGGGGTATTTATGACAGGGCTGGCAATCAATAGTCAATTAAACGCATTTTCAATCGCCACTTTAATCTACGCGCGCTTACGTCGTGTGTCAGGACGGGTTATTGACGCATTATATGTGGTTGAAAATGTCGAATATGCACGCTTTGTTTCTAACTTGGCTTTGGCAACGGCTGATCCTGAATTATCTCGTTTGGTTGCGCGGCTTTACAGCGAGTTGAATTTGCATGAAGCTGCCGTTTCTGAAGCAGAGGAACTGACGGACAGTTCAGTACAGCCTGAAACGGCAGAAATTTTAATGAGCGAACCGACTGCGGAAGATATTTATAAAGCGCAGGTTGCACTTCGTTATATCGGCGCATTGCGTTAATTCAATCCTGCTGTGAGCAGTAGGCATATATTTCCTGCTGCACACCGCCTGAAGTATCAACCATCTTTCCATGTTTCAAGAGCTGTTGAACTGTGCAGAAGGCGGTTGTTCATAGCTGAACTTTATCTGTTTGAAAGTATTCAATTCAATCAAAAATAAGGACGGATGGAAGTCCTGTTTGAAGGCTTTTTGAAAGGGGAAAGGTGAAGTTTAATTTAAACCGTTTAATTTATCTAATTGAAATGATAGATAGGAATTTGAAAATTCATTTTGAATAACATCATGCGTTTGCATTGAACGTTGAAAACTTCAACTGCCATTTGCCAAGATTCTCTGTATAATGCGTTAACTTAACGATAAGGAATCTCTCATGCACTTGGCGGCATTGCATACACCGAGCCAGATTCAACTCAACCAAGATGGTAACTTAAAACATTTCCTCACCATCGAAGGCCTTTCTAAAGAAACTCTCACAAAAATATTGGACACTGCACAGTCCTTTTTTAATGACCAAAATCAGCTGATTACCAACAACCTTTTAGAAGGTCGTACGGTAATGAACCTTTTTTTTGAAAATTCAACACGTACCCGTACCACTTTTGAAGCGGCAGCAAAACGTCTGTCTGCAAACGTATTGAACATTGATATTGCACGTTCAAGTACATCAAAAGGCGAGACACTGCGTGATACCTTGTGGAATTTAGAAGCGATGGCGACCGACATTTTTGTGGTTCGTCATTCATCGTCAGGCGCGCCGCACTTTATTGCCAAAGATGTTTGTCCGCATGTGGCAATCATCAATGCAGGCGATGGCCGTCATGCGCATCCAACGCAAGCCATGCTGGATATGCTGACGATTCGCCGTGAAACCAAAAAGAATTTTGAAGACATTTCCATTGCCATCATTGGCGATATTAAGCATTCGCGTGTTGCCCGTTCAGATGTCGCTGCATTGCAAACATTGGGCTGTAAAGATATTCGTGTCATTGCGCCAAATACTTTGCTGCCTTACGGTTTTGATGATTATGGCGAAGGCATTCGTCTGTTCAACAATATGGAAGACGGCATTCAAGACTGCGACGTGATTATTACTTTACGTATTCAAAACGAACGTATTGATTCTCCTGCGCTGTCATCTCAAGCCGAATTCTACAAAATGTATGGTTTGAATAAAGAGCGTCTGGCTTTGGCAAAATCAGATTGCATCGTGATGCATCCGGGACCAATGAACCGTGGTGTTGAAATTGACTCGAGTATTGCCGATGGCACTCAGTCGGTGATTTTACATCAGGTGACCAACGGTATTGCGGTGCGTATGGCGGTACTGGCTTTGGCAATGCAAGGTCAGTTGCAAGAAAAAGGTTTAATTGAAGCGATTGCGGTTTAAGGGATAGTCATGAGTATTGTTAAAGTTGAAAATGTACGTGTCTTAGATCCAATCAATCAAACTGACAGCGTACAGACGGTTTATATTGAAAATGGCCGATTGGTTGCCGAAAGCAATGCCGCTGAAACCATTGATGGTCAAGGCAAATGGCTGATGCCAAGTATGGTTGATCTCTGTGCGCGTTTGCGTGAGCCGGGTCAGCAGCAGCATGGCACTTTAAAGTCAGAAGGTAAGGCTGCGCGTGCGAATGGTATTTTGCATGTGTTTACCCCGCCAGACTCTAAACCGATTGTGCAGGACAATGGCGCATTGATTCATGGCCTGGTGGAAAAAGCCATGCTGGACGGCGGCATTTATCTGCAGGTGATTGGTGCGCAAACTCAAGGTTTGTTAGGCAAGCAGCCGGCGAATATGGCAGGTTTGAAAAAAGGTGGCTGTACTGCGGTATCGAATGCCAATGCGCCATTTATGGACGATGATGTAGTGATTCGCACCTTGGAATATGCTGCGGGTCTGAACATGACCGTTGTGTTCTATGCCGAAGAGCCGCAGATTGCCAAAGATGGCTGTGTGCATGAAGGTTTTGTCGCATCTCGTCAAGGTTTGCCGATGATTCCTGCATTGGCGGAAACCGTAGCCATTGCAAAATACTTATTGATGATTGAAGCTACTAAAGTGCGTGCGCACTTTGGTCTGTTGTCATCAGGCGCATCCGTTGAATTGATTAAACAGGCCAAAGCGAAAGGTTTGCCGGTCACTTGCGATGTAGCCATGCACCAATTGCATTTAACGGATCAGTTGATTGACGGCTTTAATTCACTTGCGCATGTTCGTCCGCCGCTGCGTTCTGAGCAAGATAAAGACTTGCTCCGCCAAGCAGTGAAAGACGGTGTGATTGATGCGATCTGTACGCATCATGAGCCGCTGAGCAGCTCTGCGAAAATGGCGCCTTTTGCTGAAACACAACCTGGTTTTACCGCATTTGATACCTATGTACCTTTTGGTATTCAACTGATTCAAGAAGGCCTATTAAGCCCACTGGAATGGGTTGAGAAAGTTACACTCGCACCGGCAAAAGTGGCCAATATGCAACAGCGTTGGGCAGATGAAGCGGGTTGGGTACTGGTCGATCCAGAGCTTGAGTGGACTATTAATAAAGACACGATTGTATCAAATGGTAAGAACACACCATTAATTCAGCAAACGGTAAAAGGTAAAGTAGTTCACGCTTTCTTTAGATAAATAAAAAATGAGTAGAATTTAATTAAAAAAAGCTGGCAATAGTCAGCTTTTTTTAATTAAAAATGGTTAGTTTATGTAAATTTGTGTATATTTGATTCAAATAAATAGGGGGTAATATGTCGTTTTATAAAAATATTTTAGCAATTGGTGTGGTTGCAGTATGTGTAACAGGTTGTAAGGGTAATTTATTTTCTAAGCATATAGCATGTGATGACACAGAAGCTTTGCTGCTTGTTAATCAAGTTTTAAAAGATAACCTAACGAACCAATTAGAAAGTGAGCTTAAATCGCTAATTTCGGATGGCGCAATCAAAGATTTGGATCCTGCTAAATTAAAACTTTCAGCACAATCAATAAATTTTACTTTGATGGATAGTCGTACAGAATTTATTGATCCGAATAGTTCAAAGACGAATTGTTCAATTGATTTAGCAACAATTTTACCTTCCGATGTTGTGAAAAAATCAGATGAAGCCCGTGTTAAAGTAGATCGCTATTCAACTGAGAGTCAAGCTAATGACTTAGGTGTTGATTTTGATAATAATAAAATCAACTTGACTTTAGAATATACGCTCCAACCCTCAGACAAGGGCGATAAAATTTTTACTCTAGTTAAGAACACAAATAATTTTAATACTTTGATTTCTGATACTTTAACTTATGCATTTTTAAAGCCTCAAATAGAGAAAAATCAAATTAAATTAAAAGAGGCTGAAACGAAGCAAGCAGTTAATGC
>JAFAFY010000311.1 GCA_023423235.1 Pseudomonadota bacterium | reverse complement strand
GACGAGGTGCAGGGATGCGCCATGGGATCCGGCAGGATGCCGCTACACGGACGTAAACCGTCGCCCGCCCCGCACTGGATGCGTGGCGGGCGACTTCTTTTCTGGCGGCAGACGCCATGCCGACCTGCCGGCCAGCGCTGCGCAAGGCAACGGATCGTGCAGGGCAGTGCCGGCGCCGTCGCCGTTGCCTTCGTGCAAGGGTGCGTTTCCGCAGGCGCTGGCTGCGGCCCTGGGTGCCAGCCGCTTCCGATTGCCGCCAGGGTAGGGCCCGCACCTCGACGCAAGCACCGCGACGCAAGCACCGCGACGCAAGCACCGCGCGATCGCGCCGCGATACCGGCACCGGCAGACGGTTGGGACGCGGCTGCGGGCGCTGCGGCGTTCCGTGCGAGGAGGCAGCAGGCCCTAGACTGCAGGTCATGACGCAAACGCCTTCTGCACTGCGGATCATCACCAGCAACGCCTGCCGTCGCGAGCGCTGGCGCAACGGCGCGGGCTGGACGCGCGCGATCCACGCCGAGCCGGACACGCCGGATGACTGGGCCTGGCGGTTGTCTGTCGCCGAGATCGAGGCCGACGGCCCTTACTCGCGCTTCGACGGCATCGAGCGCGAACAGGTGCTGCTGTCGGGTGACGGCCTGCGGCTGGATTTCGCCGATGGCGCGTCGCACATGCTGCTGCCGCCGCACCAGTCGCTGCGGTTCGCCGGCGAGCGCGTGGTGTCGGCGACGCGGATCGACGGCCGGGTCGAGGTGTTCAACCTGATGTGGCGCCGCGACGCGGTGGGGGTGCAGCTGTGGCGGCGCCCGCTGGTCGGGGCCATGGTGCTGTTCGTCGATCCCGGTATCACCTGGGCGGTACACCTGCTTGGTGGGCATGCGCGGTTCGGCGGGGCGGCCACGGCAGCGCTGGCGGCCGGGGACACGGCATTGCTGGGCAGCGACGGTCGACGCACCCGGCATGTCATCGAAGGCGGTGGAGAAGCACTGCTGGCCAGGATCACCCCCGTCGGCGCCGCAGCGGACGCATAGCGCAGCGCCATCGCAGTGCCGCGGCAATCGGATCGCGGCCCCGGAAATCGCCCGCCGGCGATGTCGCGCTATTGCCCGCCGCCGTCCGCAGCAGGGCCCAGCGCCGTCGCCGTGGCCCGGCCCGCATCGGTCAGCAGTGCCAGGGTACGCGCGCCGTCCTCCACCGTGCGGATCCACCCGGCACCTTCGATGCCGGCAATGCGGTCCTCGCCCAGCCACGCCAGCGTGCGCAACAGGACGCTCATGCGCACGCCCAGCCGCTTGCACAGCCGCGGCAGGGAGACGCCATCCGGATGCGCTGCCAGTTCGGCCAGCAGCGCTTCGGTCAGGGCCTGGTCAGCGGACAACGGCGGCGGGGATGTCGCGATGGCGCGGCAGCTGCGCGTCGAGGTCGGGCTGGTGCGGGGTCACGATCACCGGCACCGACTTGGACGTCGGCGTACGCGACTCGTCGGCGAAGCTCGACAGCGGCACCAGCGGATTGGTCTCGGGGTAGTACGCCGCCAGGCAGCCGGCGGGAATGTTGTACTCCACCAGCAGGAACCGCTTCGCCTGCCGGCGCACGCCGTCGTCGCACAGGCTTTCCAGGTCGACCCAGTCGCCGGCCTGCATGCCCAGCGCCTGGATGTCGGCAGCGTTGATGAACAGCACGCGGCGCTCGCCGAACACGCCGCGGTAGCGGTCGTCCAGGCCGTAGATGGTGGTGTTGTACTGGTCGTGCGAGCGCGTGGTCGCGAGGGTGAACACCGGCTGGGTGCCATGCATGCGGCGCGCGCGGTGGATCGGGTTGTCGGTCGGCACCGGGCAGGCGAAGAACACGGCCTTGCCGGCCGGGTTGACCCACTTGCGGTCGCGCGCGGTGTTGGAGAGGCGGAAGCCACCGGGCACGCGCACGCGTGCATTGAAGTCGTGGAAATCGTCGAAGGTCATCGCGATGAGGTCGCGTATGCGGTCGTAGTCGCCGACCAGCCCCAGCCAGTCGATCTTCGAGCGCGCACCCAGCGTCGCATGCGCCAGGCGCGCGACGATCGCCGGCTCCGAGAGCAGGGTGTCCGAGGCCGGCGGATTGATGCCCGAGGACAGGTGCACCATGCTCATCGAGTCCTCGACGGTGACGCCCTGCGGGCCGGCCGCCTGCATGTCGATCTCGGTGCGCCCCAGGCACGGCAGGATCAGCGCGTCCTTGCCGTGGACCAGGTGGCTGCGGTTGAGCTTGGTGGTGACATGCACGGTGAGGTCGCAGCTGCGCAGCCCGCGCGCGGTCGCCTCGGTGTCGGGCGTGGCGATGGCGAAGTTGCCACCCATGCCGAAGAACACGCGGGCCCTGCCGTCGATCATCGCCTCGATCGCACCGACGGTGTCATAGCCGTCCGCGCGCGGCGGCTCGAAGCCGAACACGTCGCGGATGCGGTCGAGGAACGCGGCTGGCGGCTTTTCGTAGATCATCATCGTGCGGTCGCCCTGCACGTTGCTGTGGCCGCGCACCGGGCACGCGCCCGCGCCTTCGCGGCCGAGGTTGCCGCGCAGCAGCAGCAGGTTGACGATCATGTTGATCGTCGCCACCGAATGCTTGTGCTGGGTGATGCCCATGCCCCAGCAGGCGATCACGCGCTCCGATTGCAGGTACAGCTCGCCGGCGCGGCGGATCTGCGCCTCGTCGAGCCCGGATTCCTCGAGGATCACCTCCCACGGTTCGGCCATCACGTCGGCGACGAACGCATCGAAGCCGGTCGTGTGCTCGGCGATGAAGGCATGGTCGAGCAGCGAGGCGCCGCCATTGCCGGTGACCTCGACGTCGCGCTCGAGCACATGCTTGATCATCCCCTTGATCGCGGCGAGATCGCCGCCGATCTTGAGCTGGAAGTAGTCCGAGGAGATCTTCGTCGAGCTGTAGGTCGCCATCTCCAGCTTGTCCTGCGGATCGGCGAAGCGTTCCAGGCCGCGCTCGCGCAGCGGGTTGAAGGAGACGATCCTCGCCCCGCGCTTGGCCGCCTCGCGCAGCTCGCCGAGCATGCGCGGATGGTTGGTGCCGGGGTTCTGGCCGAAGATGAAGATGCCGTCGGCCTTCTCGAAATCGTGCAGCGAGACGGTGCCCTTGCCGACGCCGATCTGCTTCTTGAGCGCGGTGCCTGACGACTCGTGGCACATGTTCGAGCAGTCGGGGAAGTTGTTGGTGCCGTACTCGCGCACGAACAACTGGTACAGGAACGCGGCCTCGTTGGAGGTGCGGCCCGAGGTGTAGAAGATCGCCTCGTCCGGCGAGGGCAGGGCGTTGAGGTGCGTGGCGATCAGCGCGAAGGCCTCGTCCCAGCCGACCGGGACGTAGTGGTCGGTCGCGGCGTCGTAGCGCATCGGCGTGGTCAGCCGGCCCTGGCCTTCGAGCCAGTAGTCGCTGTATGCGGCCAGCTGGGCGACGGTGTACTGCGCGAACAGCTCGGGGCCGGCGCGGAACTTGGTCGCCTCGGCGGCGACGGCCTTGGCGCCGTTCTCGCAGAACTCGAAGGTCGAGGTGTGGTCGCGGTCGGGCCAGGCGCAGCCGGGGCAGTCGAAACCGTCGGGCTGGTTGGCCTTGAGCAGCGTCTTGGCGCCCTTGACCTCGATGTCCTGCGCGATGAGCGAGCGGGCGACGCTCTTGAGCGCGCCCCAGCCACCGGCCGGGCCATCGTACTTGCGGATCGGATTCTTGCTCATGGTGTGGTGCTCCTGCCTTGACGCGCGGTGGCGGGCGGCGTGTCCGGCCCGTGCAGCAACCGCTGCGCATGGGTGTAGACGGCGTGCCCGTCGTCGCGGGCAAAGCCGATCAGGGTGAGATTGGCGCGCTCGGCCAGCGAGATCGCCAGCGCGGTGGGCGCGGAGATCGCCGCCATCAGCGCGATGCCGACGCTGGCCGCCTTCATCGCCATTTCGTAGCTGGCACGGCTGGTGACGACCAGGAAACCATCGGCGACATCGATGCCGGCGGCATGCATGGCGCCGATCAGCTTGTCGAGTGCGTTGTGGCGGCCGACATCCTCGCGCGCGAGCAGCAGCGTGCCATCCAGTGACGCCCAGCCGGCGGCGTGGGTGGCGCCGGTGCGGGAATTGATCGCCTGCGCCTGGCGCAGGGCCTGCAGTGCGCGGCGCAACGCATCGGCCCCGACGCGGGGATCGTTGGCGACCGGCGCGGGGTAACGCAATGCCGCCTCCAGCAGCTCGCTGCCGCAGACGCCGCAGCCACTGCGCCCACTCATGCTGCGGCGACGCCGGGCCAGCGCCTCGGCGCGGTCCTCGGGGATCCGCAGGCGGATCTCGATGCCTTCGATCAGGTGCTCGATGCGCTCGACGGCGACATCGGCGGGTGAAGCCACGATGCCTTCGCTCAAGGCGAAACCGGTGGCGAAATCGGCCAGGTCGACGGGGGTGGCCATCATCACCGCGAACGGCACGTCGTTGTAGACGAACGCGACCGGCACCTCTTCGGCGATCTGGTCGTCGATCCGTTGCAGCTCGCCACCGCGCCAGCGCTCGACCGTGCGCACCACGCTGCCTGCCCCGGCGGTTGCCGGAGCGGGAGAAGCGGACGCGGGCGATGGGGCGGTGGCCGTCATGGCGGACTCATCATGGAGGATGCCCGCTGCGGCCGCCGTGATGGCGACTGCAGCGGGCGACGGGCTGCCGTGACAGCCCGGTCGGGCCTGATCGCGCAGGCCTGCCCGGTCGGGCTCAGGTGAACAGCACCAGCGCCTTTTCCAGCGTCTTCCACATGCCCCAGGCCAGTGGGATGCCGACCGCGGCCCAGGCGAAGGCCACCAGCAGCGGGTTGCCGCCGTTGCCGATGCGGTCCATCTCCTCCTGCGGGATCAGCGAGGCGCCGCTCTCGTCGACCTTCTCGTGCGCCAGCTGCTTCTCGCGCGCCAGTTCCGCGTCGGTCATGAAGTACTTCGGGTTGACCGGGCGCACCAGCAGGTTGCAGATCAGACCCAGCACCAGCATGCCGGCCAGGATGTACATCGTGGTGTTGTAGACCTGCGAGGGCGGCATGCCCAGGCCCAGCTGGTACTCGCGCATGTAACCGACGACGACCGGGCCGAGGATGCCCGCGGTGGCCCATGCGGTCAGCAGGCGGCCATGGATCGCGCCGACCATCTGGGTGCCGAACAGGTCGGCCAGGTACGCCGGCACGGTGGCGAAACCGCCGCCGTACATCGACAGGATCACGCAGAACGCAGCGACGAACAGCGCGATGGCACCGGCGTTGCCGAGGGTCGGCGCGGCGGCGTAGAGGGCGAAGCCGAGCACGAAGAAGATCGTGTAGGTCAGCTTGCGGCCCAGCTTGTCCGAGAGCGAGGCCCAGAAGAAGCGGCCACCGATGTTGAACAGGCTCAGCAGGCCGGTGAAGCCGGCGGCGATCGCGGCGATGGACGCCAGCTGCGCGGCGTCGAGGTCGCGGAAGCCCGCGTCCACGCCGATCAGGCGGCCGCCGAACATCTCCTGCAGCATCGGCGAGGCCATGCCGATCACGCCGATGCCGGCCGAGACGTTGAGGCACAGCACGCCCCACACCAGCCAGAACTGCGGGATGCCCCAGACCTTGCTCACGTGCACGTGGCCGCGGGTGATCATGGCGTTGTCCTTGGCCGGCGGCGGCGTCCAGCCCTTGGGCTTCCAGCCGGTCGGCGGCACCCGGTAGCCGAACGCGCCGGCCATCATGAAGACGAAGTACACTGCCGCCATGACCAGGAAGGTCTCCTTCACGCCGACCGAGGTCGGGGTGGCGAAGTGGCGCATCAGCATGTCGGCCAGCGGGCTGCCGATCAGCGCGCCGCCGCCGAAGCCCATGATCGCCATGCCCGTCGCCATGCCGCGGCGGTCGGGGAACCACTTGATCAGCGTGGACACCGGCGAGATGTAGCCCAGGCCCAGGCCGATGCCGCCGATCACGCCCGAACCGATCCACAGCATCCAGATCTGGTGCAGGTGCACGCCCAGCGCGGAGATCAGCAGGCCGCCGCACCAGCACAGCGCCGAGACCACGCCGGCCTTGCGCGGGCCGGCGCGTTCCAGCCAGCCGCCCCAGATCGCCGCCGAACAGCCCAGCAGCACGAAGAACAGCGTGTACATCCAGCCCAGCTCGGACACCCGCCAGTCGCAACTGGCCGAGAAGATGCGCTGGAAGAAGCCCATGTCGGCGGCGCAGGCGACCGGCGTGTCGATGCCGATGGCCATCGACAGCGGCAGCCAGAACACGCTGAAGCCGTAGGCCATGCCGATGCACAGGTGGATGGCCAGCGCGGCCGGTGGGACCAGCCAGCGGTTGAAACCGGGCTTGGCGATGATGCGTTCCTTCGACAGCAGGCCGCCTTCTGGCGCGCTGTGGACCGGGAACGTGGTGGCGGAACTGTTGGGCATGGAATCCTCCCCGTATGGATGCAGCGAATGTGGTGTGCGCACGCAGTTGATGTCGCTTGCTATGTTCTTTGGAACCTATTTGGCTGCGACAAAGCGTCGCAAGGGTAGGCAAGTTTTGCAGCCAGCCCAAACGTCAATGGTCTAATATCCGGCTAAATAGAACATATTTAATGTGCGCTGGCGTCGCGCTGCGGCGCCGCAATCGACGGGGTGTCTGCGATGTACAAGGTGACCATCCATCCGCGCTGGGAACTGGAGAACGCCGGTGGCGAGCGCGTGCCGGCGCACCTGATCGAGCTGTTGCGCGCGGTCCGCGGCTCGGGATCGCTGGCAGCCGCGGCGCGCGCGGTCGGGCTGTCCTACCGCTACGCCTGGGGCCAGCTGCAGGACGCGCAGGCGGTGTTCGGGCAGCCGCTGCTGCGCATGACCCGCGGCCGCGGCGCACGGTTGACCGCGATCGGCGAGCGCCTGGTCTGGGCCGACAGCCGCATCGCGGCGCGGCTGTCGCCGCTGCTCGAGAGCCTGGCGACGGAACTGGAGGCCGAACTCGAGCGCACCGTCAGCGCGCACGCCACGCCGCTGCGCGTGCATGCCTCGCACGGATTCGGCGTGGAGACGGTGCGGCGCTGCATGGCCGAGGCGGGCCTGCCGCTCGACCTCAAGTACCGCAGTCCCGACGACGCGCTGGCCGCGCTGCGCACCGGCGCCTGCGACATCGCCGGCCTGCACCTGCCGATCGGCGAACTGGAGCCGGCGCTGCTTGCGCATTACCTCGATCGCCTGGACCTGGACGACGATCGCGTGATCCACCTGGCGATGCGCAGGCAGGGCCTGGTGCTGGCGCCGGGCAATCCGCGCAGGATCGAGACGCTGCAGGACCTGGAACGTCCCGACATCCGCATGATCCACCGCCAGCCCGGCTCCGGCACACGGCTGCTGCTGGAGGCGATGCTGGCGCGCCACGGCATCGCCTTCGAGCGCATCCGCGCCTGCGACGTCGAGGAGCTGACCCACGCCGCGGTCGCGGCGTACGTTGCCAGCGGGCTGGCCGATGTCGGCTTCGCGCTGGAACCGCCCGCGCGCCGTCACGGCCTGGATTTCTTTCCGCTGGTCACCGAGCACTACTTCTTCCTGTGCCACAGCGACGTGCTCGACTCCGGCCGGCTGGTGGATCTGCTGGCGCTGCTGCGCAGCGAGCGTTTCCGGCGCGAACTCGGCCTGCTGCCCGGCTACGATCCCAGCTACTGTGGCAATGTGCAGACGCTGGGCGAGGCGTTCGAGTCGGCACGCGCGGCCTCCGGGCGCATCTGACCGGTGCCTCCCAGCCGGCTGACGATCGCCCGCCCGTCATGACGGTACGGGAGGATCGCTGCGGTGCACCGCGAACAGGGAGAGGCAGGATGGACGTCCCGGGTTTGAAGCAATGGTGCGCGATGGCCGCTTGCGCATGGGCGTTGGCATGGCCGTCGCCGTCGACTGCGCGCGAACCGCCCGCCGCGGACTGCATCGACCTGCACGATCTGGCAGGTGGCTGACGCAACGGCGAGCGCGAAATCCTGATCCGCGGGCGCGGGGATGTGGCGATGCGCCTGGACTCGACCCCGCCTGCCCGGTGTTTGCAGAGGGTCTGGACTTGGAAACGCTGGGGCCGGGCGGCTGGGCCTGCCCGGGAACACCCGCGTTCGTGCGCGCCGCAGGCGCCGCCTGCCCGGTGACCGGCATCCACTTGCTGTCGGCGGCGCAACTGGCCGATGCCCTGCGCGAGCCGGACACCGTGCCGCGTTCGTCCTCGCCGGGCGCACCGGCGGTGACGCTGGCGCGGGTCCAGGCGCAGCGTCCGCATTGGCGCGATCGCAGCGGGACCACCGACCATTGCGTCGACGCCCGCTTCCTGCGCGGCTGGCAGTACGGTCGCGACGGACTGGTGGTCGACATGGCGCCGGGGCGCCACGGCGGGCAGCGCTACTACAGGGTGGAGATGGCGGAGACCTGTTCTGACCTGGGTAGCGTGCAGTCGATCGCGCTGGAGTCCAGGATCGGTGCGGCTGCGATCTGCGGTCGCCCGGGCGACAGGGTGGTGCTGAAGAACGACGCCGTCGTGGCCGGATCATTTGCTGCGCCGCATGGTTTCGCCCAGATGGGCGGGCCGCGCGGGGCCGGCACCGCAGGCCGCAACTGCGAGATCACCCGCGTCACGCCGCTGCGACGCGAGTGAGCCGGACGCCCGTCGCGACCGTCCGCCAGGACAGGCGCAATGCCGGGCGGGCGGGACGCGCTTCCCTACGCGACGTTCCAGCGCGGACCGGTCCCGTCTCGAAGGGTCCGATCCGGACTGGACGCCGCGCCAGCGCCCGATCCGCGGCGGGCGCACTGCGGGCGATGCAGCGCATGCCCGCGATCCATGCGCCGGGCTGGGCATGGATCGCGGGGCAGCGGGCGGCGATCACTCGATCGGTTCGTCCAGCAGCAGTTCGCGTGCGAAGCGCACCGGCGGCGCCCCCTGGGCCAGCATGCCGTCGTGGTACTGCTTGAGGTTGAACGCCTCGCCGGCCTTGGCCTCGGCGGCCTTGCGCGCGTCGAAATGCTCCTGCGCACCGACGAAGTAGGTGGCCAGCTGGGTCGAGGACAACTGCGCGCGCGTCCATTTGCCCTCGGCCTCGCTGGTCTGCTGGAAGGTCTGGCGCACCATCAGGTCCATCGCCTGTTCCTTGGTCCAGTTGTCGACGTGGATGCCCTGGTCGAGGATCGCGTTGGCCACCGCGCGTGCGTAGAACTTGAGCTGCATCAGGCGGAACAGCGGGTCGTTGTCGAGGTAGCCGGCGTCGGCCATCATCCGTTCGGTGTAGACCGCCCAGCCCTCGGCGAACGGGCCGGAGCGGAACACCGCGCGCAGGGTCGAGGGATGGTTCACCGAATGCGCGCCCTCCAGGTAATGGCCCGGCATCGCCTCGTGGATGGTCAGCACGTGAATCATGTGCTTGTTGTATTCGCGCAGGAACGAATCGACCTGGCGGTCGTCCCAGCCCTCGGGAATCGGCGAGATCGCGTAGTAGGTGTCCAGGCCCTTGTCCAGTGGCCCGGGCGAGTCGCAATAGGCCACGGCAACGCCGCGCTGGAACTCGGGCATCAGGATGATCTTCACCGGCGCATCGGGCACGGTGACCAGGTCGTGCTTGCGGGTGAAATCGGTCGCCACCGCCAGGGTGTGCTCGGCGAAGGACACCACCTCGTCGCGGCCGGGCTTGTCGGCGTAGGCCAGTTCCATCGCCGCCTCGATCGCCGCCTGGCGCTGGTCCTCGCTGGGCGCCGCCGGGGTCTCGGGTGCGCCTTCGCGGTCCTTGAGCACGGCCTGGGCGACGACGTACATCTCGTCGCGGATACGCGCCAGCTCGGCTTCCGCGCGCTGGCGGATGTCCTGCCGGGTCAGCGAGGAATTGAGCGCGAACTTCAGCTTCTGGTCGTACTGCGCCGCACCGATGCGGAACTCGCCCCGGGCGTTGGGCACCAGGGTGCCGTCGAGCCAGGCCTGGTGTTCCTCGACCGCGGCGCGCAGCCCCGTGACCGCCGCGTCCAGGCGCGCGCGGTCCTCGCCCTGCAACTGCGTCGCGTTGGGGGTGATGAAGGTGTCCACCAGCGCCAGTACGCCCTTGTTCTGCGCGGCCACGGTACGTGCGTGGGTTTCCGGCACGCGCACCGGATCCAGGTTCTCGCGCGCCTGGGCGAAGATCGCCGGCAGTTTTTCCATGCGCGCGGTCGCCGATTTCAGGCGCTCGGGCAGCGGCGCGAACTCGCGCG
>JAFAFY010000347.1 GCA_023423235.1 Pseudomonadota bacterium | reverse complement strand
CCGACGATGATGGCGCTGCTGCCGGTGGGCATCCTGGGCATCGTGTTCGCCGCGCTGATCGCGGCGATCGTCTCCTCGCTGGCGTCGATGACCAACTCGATCTCGACCATCTTCACCCTCGACCTGTACAACCGCCTGCCCGGCGAACGCAGCCAGGCGCAGATCGTGCGCGTGGGCCGCATCGTCTCGGTGGTGGCGATGCTGATCGCGGCGCTGACCGCGCGGCCGCTGCTGGCCGGTTTCGACCAGGGCTTCCAGTTCATCCAGGACTACACCGGCTACTTCACCCCGGGCATCGTCGCGATCTTCGTGCTCGGCCTGTTCTGGAAGCGCGCCAACGAGGCCGGTGCGCTGGCGGCGGCGGGCGGGTCGTTCCTGCTGTCGATCGTGATCGGCCAGCTGCTGCCGGCGCTGCCGTTCATCCACCGCGTCGGCATCGTGTTCCTGCTGGCGGTGGCGCTGGGCATCGTGGTCTCGCTGCTGACTCGGCCGGCCGAGGGCAAGGACTTCATCCGTACCGACGACGTCAGCTATGCCACCTCGTCGGTGTTCAACGTCGGCGCGCTCGGCGTGGTCGCGATCTTCATCGCGCTCTACGCGATCTTCTGGTGAGCCGCCGCCCGGGCAGGCACTGAACCCCGGCATCCGTCCTCGCGGCGGATGCTGGCCGCGCGCCAGGCGACCGCGTTCACGGCGACGGCGCTGCCCGCAGGAAGCGCAGGGCCTCGTCCTCGAACGCCTGCGCCCAGCGGCCGTGGATCGGCACGTGCGGACCTTCGGGCACGATCCACAGCGCGGCGCCGGGGATCGCGGCGTGCATCGCCACCGGCACCGCGACCGGGAAGAACTCGTCGCGATCGCCGTGCACCAGCAGCGTGCGTGCGCGGATCGTACCCAGCGCCTGCGCGCTGAAGTCGACATCGCCATGGCTGTCGGCGAACGCGGCGAACTGCCGCGCCAGCGCCTCGACCTGGACCTCGCCCGCGCTCGCGCACTGGCGGAAATAGTCCAGGTCCGCGGCGCGCGGGCCGGTGGCGCCCGCCCGGCGTGTGATCGCGCGCGCCTGCTCGGGGAAATGGTCGGCAACGCCCACCAGCACCATCGCCTCGACCCGCGCCGGGTCGCGGGTCGCGATGTGCAGCAGGGTCATGCCGCCGCTGCTGATGCCGATCGCCCTGAAGCGCGCGATGCCGAGATGGTCGAGCAGCGCGGACACGTCGTCGGCGGCCTGGCGATGACTGAACGTCGCCGCGGGATTGCTGGAACCGCCGTGTCCGCGCAGGTCCGGCATCAACACCCGGTAATGCGCCGCCAGCCGGGTGGCCTGCGCCTGCCATTCGCGGCCACAGCCGCCGAAGCCGTGCAGCAGCACCAGCGCCTCGCCCGTGCCCATCTCCCGGTAGTGCATGCGCATGTCGCCGAGCTGGACCTGGCGTTCGTGCACGGGCGGCTGCGCCCAGGCCGGCGCGGCGGTTGCCGCGACCGACAACACACCGGGCAACAGCACACCGGGCAACAGCAGGCCACGCAACAGCATGGCGAACTTGGGCGGGGCTGGCAGCTTCATTGCGGACTCCCTGGGCAGTGGCCGATGCGCGCCGGCATCGGGTATCGCCGCGATCATCGCATCGCGATCGCCCCCTGCGGCGCTGGCGGTCGCCGCTTGCGACACCGCCACGATGCCCCGATCCGGTGCCTGCCCGACCGCGCCAAGTCCGCGCCTGTCACGGCGCGAATGCCGCGCGGAAACGCGCTGCAGCGCAGCACGGACTTCTGCGGTTTTCCGCGGTATCCCGGCCGCGCCGGAGCCTTGTCCGGGCTTTTTTGACAACGCTGTCAATCTGCCCTCCAATCCCCCCGTCGCGCCGTCGCCGGCCGCGTCCACGAACCGAACACGACACCTACAACCGAGTTGGCGGGATCCCTGGGGAGGGAACATCGATGAAGCATCTGCATGCCGTGCCCAAGAAGCGGCTCCTGACGTCCGCGCTGCTGCTGGCGCTGGCCCCGCCGCTCGCCGCGCAGGTGGTCGAAGCGCCGCGCGAAACCACGCAAGCCGAGACCGCATCCGACGCCACCGAGCTCGACGCGGTGATGGTGACCGGCATCCGCGGCAGCCTGACCTCGTCGATGAACCTCAAGCGCGACGCCCAGGGCATCGTCGACGGCATCGTCGCCGAGGACATCGGCAAGTTCCCCGACACCAACCTCGCCGAGTCGCTGCAGCGCATCTCCGGCGTGTCGATCGACCGCTCGCAGGGTGAAGGCTCGAAGGTCACCGTGCGCGGCGTCGGCCCGGACTTCAACCTGGTGCTGCTCAACGGCCGGCAGATGCCCGCCTCCAGCATCGAAGCCACCAATGCCTCGAACTCGCGCGCCTTCGATTTCGCCAACCTGGCTTCGGAGTCGATCTCCGGCGTCGAGGTGTTCAAGACCTCGCGCGCGGCCACCGCCACCGGCGGCATCGGCGCCACCATCAACATCAAGACCGCGCGCCCGCTGGAAAGCGGCCCGCTCGCCAGCGTGGGCATGAAGGCGGTGCACGACACCTCGGTCGACAACCTGCCCAAGCCGATGCAGGGCGACAGCTGGACCGGCGAGATGTCGGGCATCTTCAGCACCGCCAGCGAGGACGGCCGTTTCGGCATCGCGCTCAGCGGCAGCTACCAGTCGCGCGACTTCGGCTACAACGAGGCCGCGGTGGGCGGCGGCTGGTATCCGTTCCGCGGCAACGAGGGCCCGCTGGCCAATCCCGGACCAGCGGCCAACGCGACCAACCCGCCGGGCCCGGACGATCTCTATTCGATCCCGCAGAACCTGATCTACGCAGTGAACGGCGTCAGCCGCCAGCGCACCAACGGCCAGGCCACGCTGCAGTGGGCGCCGACCGACCGGATCACCGCGACGCTGGACTACACCTACGCCGAGAACCGCATCCAGCAGCGCCGCCACGAGCTGTCGACCTGGTTCAACCAGGCGGCCTCGGAGACCACCTGGACCGACGGCCCGGTCGCCGCGCCGATCAGCTACACCGAGTACGCGGGCTGCTTCAATCCGGCCACCGACCAGTGGACCGCGAGCGACGCCGCCGGCGTATGCCCGGCCGGATACGAGCTGCGCCCGGGCGACCTGGCGATGGCCGGCGCGCAGTTCGCGACCAAGAACGAGAACAAGTCGGTCGGCTTCAACGTCGCCTGGGCGGCGACCGATGACCTGGACCTGGTGTTCGACTACCACAGTTCCAGCGCGGAATCGGGCGCGGACAGCCCGTTCGGCTCGAACAACGTCATCGGCACCGCAGCCTTCGCGCGCAGCGTCACCAACGTCGATTTCAGCGGCGACTTCCCGGTGCTGTCGGTCATGCTGCCGCCGGGCATGAGTTCGGTCGGTGCCGACCAGATGATGGTCACCGGCTCCTCGTTCCGCAACAGCTACATGAAGTCGGAAGTGGAACAGGGCCAGGTCAGCGGTACGTTCCGTTTCGCCGACTACTCGCGCCTGGATTTCGGCGTCGCCTACACCGAGGTGCAGAACCGCACCGCCTACAACTTCACCCAGCGCGACGACTGGGGCGGGTTCGGCAACGGCGCGGCCGACTACGCCGACGGCCTGTGGATCGCCGACGACATCAGCCGCTATTTCGACCAGTTCGCGGGCAGCGGCAACGCCTTCGGCCAGTTCTACCTGTTCGACTTCGACAAGCTGCGCCAGGCCGCGATCGCCGCGCGTGGCGGCGACGAGGCCGCCTACCTGCCGCCGGCGGATTTCACCACCGACCGCCGCACGACCGAGAAATCCAAGAGCGCCTACCTGCAGTGGAGCAACACCTTCGACCTGTCGATGCCGCTGAACGTGGCGGTGGGCGTGCGCTACGAGGAAACCGACGTCACCTCCAGCGCGCTGGTGCCGATCGCCACCGGGCTGCTGTGGACCGGTGCCAACGAGTTCTCGGTGCAGTTTGGCGACCCCGACTTCACCACCCTGCGCGGCAAGTACGAGTACTGGCTGCCCAGCGTCGACACCAGCCTGGAGATCACCGAGGACATGGTGCTGCGCGCCAGCTACGGCCACAGCATCGGCCGGCCGCAGTGGAACCATATCCAGGGCGGGCAGACGCTGGATTCGTTCGCGGCCTACGAGGGCGGTACCGGCTCGCAGGGCGACCCGGGCCTGAAGCCGCTGGAGTCCAAGAACTTTGACCTGTCGTTCGAGTGGTACTACGCCGAGGGCAGCTACCTGTCGGTGGGCTGGTTCCGCAAGGACATCTCCAACTACATCGGCACCTCCGTCATCGAAACCTCGCCGTTCGATCTGACCACGCCGGTCGGCGGCGCCTACTTCAACGCCGCCGTGGCCAATGGCTGCGCGGTGGGCAGCACCGACTTCCGCAACTGCGTGCGCCAGTACATCTTCGCCAACCATGCCGGCGACCCGGGCGTGGTGGTGACCGGCACCGACACCAACGGCCAGCCCACCGGCACCATCGCCGGCCTGCCGGGCGACCCGGCGGCGGTGTTCCGGGTCTCGGTACCGGTCAACCGCGACTCATCGTCGCTGGATGGCTGGGAGCTCAATCTCCAGCACATGTTCGGCGAGTCGGGCTTCGGCCTGTCGGCCAACTACACCATCGTCGATTCCGACCTCACCTATGACGACTACGCCCTGGGCGACCAGTTCGCGATGCTGGGGCTCAGCGATTCGGCCAACCTGGTGGCGTTCTACGACAAGCACGGCTGGCAGGTGCGCGCGGCCTACAACTGGCGCGACAAGTTCCTCTCCAGCACCTACGACAGCTGGCGCCCCAACCCGGTGTACGTGGAGGACTACGGCCAGTTGGACCTCAACATCAGCTACCAGGTCAACGAGAACTTCACCATCCACGCCGAGGCGATCAACCTGACCGACGAGACCGCGCGCTCGCACGGCCGCCACGAGCGCGAGGTGTTCTACGCCACCCAGACCGGGCCGCGCTACATGTTCGGGTTCCGCTACCGGTTCTGACCGTCGCCGCCGCCGG
>JAFAFY010000232.1 GCA_023423235.1 Pseudomonadota bacterium | reverse complement strand
GCTCAAGCAGCTGCAGGAGGACCAGCAGGCGCTGGTGCTGACCCAGAACGGGCGTGGCAGCGCCGTGGTGCAGAGCTATGAAAGCTACCAGCGTCAGCAACAGAGCCTGCTGATGCTGAAACTGGTGGTCCAGGGCGAGGCCGACGTCCGTGCCGGGCGTACCCGGCCGCAGGACGAGGTGTTCGCCGGACTCCGCGCCCGGCTGGACGCCCGGCATGACTGAACGCGCCGTCCATTGGACGCAGACCGCCCAGAACGATCTGTCCGCCATCATCGACCACATCGCTGCCGAAAGCCCGCGCGCAGCCCTGGCCGCGCTGGAGAAACTGCAGCAACACGCGGCCGCGCTGGAAACCCACGGCGAACGCGGGCGCATCGTGCCGGAGCCTGGCGATGTCGGCCTGTCGCACTATCGGGAGCTGATCGTGACGCCGTGGCGCATCCTCTACCTGCCTGGAACCGACGCGGTACAGGTCGTCGCGATGCTGGACAGCCGCCGCGATCTGCAGACCCTGCTGCTCGAACGTCTGCTGCGCTCCTGACATGGCCCGTATCCCCGACGCCTTCATCGACGACCTGCTGGCGCGCACCGACATCGTCGAAGTGATCAACGCCCGCGTGCCGCTCAAGCGCCAGGGCAAGGAGTATTCCGCGCGCTGCCCGTTCCACGACGAGCGCTCGGCCAGCTTCACGGTCTCGCCGACCAAGCAGTTCTACCACTGCTTCGGCTGCGGCGCGCACGGCACCGCGATCTCGTTCCTGATGAACTACGACCGCCTCGAATTCCTCGATGCGGTGGACGAGCTGGCCAAGCGCGCCGGCATGGAGATTCCACGCGACAACCCGCAGCAGCGCGCACCGCAATCCGACAGCGCGCCGATGTTCGAGGCGCTCGATGCGGCCTCGAAGTTCTTCGTCCGCGCACTCGCCGGCAACGCCGCCGCGCGCGGCTATCTCGATGCTCGTGGCGTCGACGCCGCGATCCGCGAGCAGTTCGCGATCGGCTACGCGCCCGAGGGCTTCTCCGCGCTCAAGGACGCGCTGGGTACCGACCCGCGACGGGTCGCGTTGCTGGAGAAGGTCGGCCTGCTGTCGAAGAACGACCGCGGCCACAGTTACGACAAGTTCCGCGACCGGGTGATCTTCCCGATCCATGACCGCCGCGGCCGCGTGATCGCGTTCGGCGGGCGGGTGCTGCGGGCGGAGGATTCGCCCAAGTACCTCAACTCGCCCGAAACCCCGCTGTTCCACAAGGGCCGCGAGCTCTACGGCCTGTGGCAGGTGCGCCAGGCCAACCAGAAGATCGAGCGGTTGGTGGTCGTCGAGGGCTACATGGACGTGGTCGCGCTGTTCCAGCACGGGCTGCCGCAGGCGGTGGCCACCCTGGGCACCGCGACCACGCCCGACCACGCCGAGCTGCTGTTCCGCAACGCGCCGGACGTGTATTTCTGCTTCGACGGCGACGCCGCCGGGCGCCGCGCGGCGGAGAAGGCCATGGCCTCGGTGCTGCCGCGCATGCGCGACGGGCGCCAGGCATTCTTCCTGTTCCTGCCCGATGGCGAGGACCCCGACAGCATCGTCCGCAGCGAGGGCAGCGCCGGTTTCGAGGCGCGCCTGCAGGATGCGACGCCACTGTCGGCGTTCTTCTTCGACACCGTGGGCGAGGGCATCAACCTGTCCACGCTCGACGGCAAGGCGCGGCTGGCCGAGCGCGCAAGACCGTTGCTGGCGCAGATTCCCGACGGCGCCTTCGGCGACCTGATGCGCCAGCGCCTGACGGAGCTGACCGGCATCGGCGGCGCCGCGCCGGTCGCGCCTGTGCCGCCACAACGCACCGGCCACGGCCGCGGCGCGCCCGCGCCGCGACGCAGCCTGGTGCGCCACGCGATCGCGTTGCTGCTGCAGAAACCCGCGCTGGCGCTGGAGCTGCCGGCGCCCTATCCCTTCGTCGCCCTGCGCCAGCCCGGCATCGATCTGCTGACCGAGATCATCGCCGTGGTCAGCATGCGCCCGGACATCAACGCCGGCATGCTGCTGGCGCATTTCGACGAACGCGAGGAGGCCGCGGCGTTGCGCAAACTCGCCAGCCAGTCGCTGCCCGGCGACGAGGCCAGCTGGCGCGAGGAACTGCGCGACGCGATCCAGCAGCTCGACCTGCAGGTGCTGCGCCAGCGGCTGGAGGAACTGCAGGACATGCAGCGCAACCGCAGCATCGACGAGGCCGGCAAGCAGGAACTGCGCAGCCTATACGCCGCGCTCGCCAACCGCTGAGGACCGTCGCCCGGGGTGTACCGGTACGCGGATCGCCGGCGGACGCGCAGCATGTGCACAGCTTGGCGGCAAGGCGACGCCGCGGGCCATGCGCTGCCGTTCTGCTGCACGGGTGGCGCAACTTCCGTGACCGGGTACCGCGCTGTCGACAGATCGTTAACCCGGCAGTTGTTCTGATCGCGGCCAAGGGGGATCGACGGCACCAGCCGGCGCGCGTCCCACGGCGCGCCCCGCACGCCCGTCCATCCAATGACCGCGTCGCACCGTGCTTCCGCTGCGGGCGACGCGGCGCCCTGCCCCATTTCCGGTTTCTCCTTGCAGGTATCGCGCCATGTCCATTGCCCCTCTCCGTCGTTCCCGGTTCCATCCCCGCGCGCTCGCCGTCACGCTGGCGGCCGCCACGCTGCTGCTGGGCGCCTGCGCCCGCGACGCGGCGCCGGAGATCGTCAAGCCGCTGCACGTCGACCTGACCACGCCGGTCGAGGAACAACTGGACCTGGCCTGGCCGTTGGCCGACGGCGCGCCCGCCCGCGAGCACCACATCGAGCAGCCGCGCCAGCTCACCCTGCGGCTGCCCAACGGCAAGCTGCTGTCGATGCCCGCCACGCGTGTGGCCTTCCGCCAGCAGGACGGCCTGCTGGCGAGCGTCAACGTGACCCCGGACACCGACGATGCACAGGCCCACGCGGCGGCGCTGGCCCGGGTGCGCGGCCTGCTCGACGACAACCAGCTGCTGGACCCGGCGCTGGCACGCACGCTCGACAGCTGGATGCCGGGCGACGCCGGCGAGCAGTCGACCCGGCTGGTGGTCAACGATGTCGACGTGATGGTGGCGCTGCGCCAGGATCCGAAACGCGGCTGGCAGACCACGCTCGACTTCGAGCCGCGCAGCTGCCTGATGCCCGCGAACTTCGCCGGTGGCAATCCCGATGCCTGCCTGCATGTGCCGGCCGAGGACAGCGCCATCGCCGCCGGCGTGCAGGGCTGACCGCGCCGCGCTGGCGGCGCGCGCACGACGCCAGCGATCGCGCAGGCAATCGCGCGGGCATCTTCCACAGAGTTTGTCCGTTGTCGCGTAACCACCGCAGCGCGTAGCATGCGGCGTGATCCGGCGCGCGGCCTGCACCGGATCGACCCGGCGCGGAATCGTTCCGTCGCCGCGATGCGCCAGCACCGGAGCCAGACGCGATGGCAAAGAGCCTCGACAAGAAGAAAGAGACCAAGAAGAAGCCGGTCAAGACCCTGAAGGAAAAGCGCGCCGACAAGGCCGCCAAGAAGGCCGGCTGACCGGCACGGCGACCGGCAGGTCCGCCCGCCGGTCGTTTCCATGGCGCCGCGACGATGCCGGCGCGGATCACGCCTTTCGCATCACACCCGGCAGGCGCACCGCAGCAGGTCTGCGCCCCGGAATCCCGGGACAGGTCCGCGCTTGCCCGGCATCCCGCGAAAGCAGGGAGCGCGCAGCCGGTCACCTGGCGCCTTTGCTCCCAACGGCTGGAACGTCTCTGGATCGATCCGCCTTTCGGGCTGTCGAAAGGCGCCTGCGCTTTCGCGGAACTGCCGACCTGTCAGGCCTTCGCCGGCGACTAACCGACCCGCCGCAATTCCAGCCCGCCGGCCACGCTGCCGGCACCCGGCAGCCATGGAAGCAGCCAGTGGTCGACGAGCAGGAACGCGAACAGCGCCATCAGGTAGACCACCGAATAATTGAACATGCGCATGGCGAAGAACTCGTCCGGCGGGTCGAGCATGCGCCACGCGTACCACAGGAACACCAGGCCGAGCACGACCGCCCCGCCGAGGTAGAACACGCCGCTCATGCCGATCGCCACCGGCAGCAGCGTGATCACCACCAGCAGCACGGTGTAGATCAAGATCTGCCAGCGCGTGTACGCCACGCCGTGGGTGACCGGCAGCATCGGCACCAGCGCGCGCGCGTAGTCCTCGCGGCGGAAGATCGCCAGCGCCCAGAAATGCGGCGGCGTCCACACGAAGATGATCAGCACCAGCAGCAGCGCGTGGGCCCAGTCCCACTGCCCGGTCATGCCGGTCACCGCGGCCCAGCCCAGCAGCGGCGGCGCGGCGCCGGCAATGCCGCCGATGACGATGTTCTGCGGCGTCGCGCGCTTGAGGAATCCGGTGTAGACGACCGCGTAGCCGATCAGCGAGGCGAAGGTCAGCGCCGCGGTCAGCGGGTTCACCAGCAGCACCAGGATCGCCATCGACACCGCGCCCAGCAGCAGCGCGAACACCAGCACCTGCACCGGGCGCAGCGCGCCGGTGGCCAGCGGCCGGTGCGCGGTGCGCGCCATGACCTTGTCGATGCGCTGGTCGATCAGGTGGTTGATCGCCGCGGCCGAGGCCGCCGCCAGCCAGATGCCGAGCAGGCCGAACAGGGTTTCCCGCCACGGCGGCAACCCCGGCACCGCCAGGAACATGCCCACCAGCGCGGTGAACACGATCAGCGCGACCACCCGCGGCTTGGTCAGCGCCCAGTACTGTCCCGCGACGCCGGCCATGTCAG
>JAFAFY010000227.1 GCA_023423235.1 Pseudomonadota bacterium | reverse complement strand
TCACCAGCGAACGCGTGACGCGGCCTATCCCGACCGAATAGTTCTCGCCCTTGCCGGTGACGATCTCGACCAGTTGCAGGTACTCCAGCACCACCAAGCCGAGCGGCGTCATCGCGTGCCGGCGGCGTATCTGCGCGCAAATGTGCTCGATGCAGCACGACCCGGGCTTGGTGATGTAGATCGGCGCGCCACGTATCCTCGAGACCGTGCGGAAAACCGCCTGCCAGTCGATGTCGTCCAGCGTGCCGCGGCGCATGCGCTGTGAGTTGACCCGCCCGACCGATGCGATGACGCGCTTGGCGTACTGCTGCGTGTCACTCCAGCGAGGCGATGACGACCGTCTATCTGGAGGGCCACGAGGTGCCGTGGAGCGACATCGAAACCGGTTTGACGCTCGCGCGATAGGGTGAAAATAGGGTGTAGAACGAAAAAACGGCCTGCAGTGGAAGCTGCAAGCCGCTGATTCGTAACCCTAATTTGGTCGGGGTAGCCGGATTTGAACCGACGACCACTTGTCCCCCAGACAAGTGCGCTACCAGGCTGCGCTATACCCCGGAAACTGGAAATTATACCGGGCCTCGGAGAATTCCCCTAGCCCTCCGCCATGCAATCCGCGTCGCACTTACCGCTTGAGCAGTTGCAGTACGTCCTCGAGCTCCATCCGGACCTGGCGCACGATCTGGCTGCTCAGCGCCGACTCCTGCTTGGCACCCTCGCCTTCCAGCCGCAGCCGCGCACCACCGATGGTGTAGCCCTGCTCGTACAGCAGGCCGCGGATCTGGCGCACCATCAGCACGTCGTGGCGCTGGTAGTAGCGGCGGTTGCCGCGGCGCTTGACCGGGCTGAGGCTGGGGAACTCGGTCTCCCAGTAGCGCAGCACGTGCGGCTTGACGTCGCACAGCTCGCTGACCTCGCCGATGGTGAAGTAGCGCTTGGCCGGGATCGGCGGAAGCTCGCGGTTGCTGCCGGGGTCAAGCATTCGCCGCCCCCGCCTGGCCGCTGCCGGTGTAGGCCTCGACGCGTTCCTTCAGCTTCTGGCCCGGGCGGAAGGTGACCACGGTGCGCGCGGAGATCGGGATCTCCTCGCCGGTCTTGGGGTTGCGGCCCGGGCGCTCGTTCTTGCGCCGCAGGTCGAAGTTGCCGAAGCCCGACAGCTTGACCTGGCGCCCGCCCTGCAGCGCCTCGCGCAGCACGTCGAAGAAGGCGTCGACGAACTCCTTCGCCTCGCGCTTGTTCAAGCCCACTTCCTCGTAGAGCTTCTCGGCCATGTCCGCCTTGGTCAATGCCATGCTGATTCCCCCTGCGTCCTCAGCCTCTGATCTTCGCGCCGTGCGTGCGCTGCAATGCGGCCATCACGTCCGCGACCACCGCATCCACATCGCGGTCGGTCAGGGTGCGGGAATTTTCCTGCAGGATCAAGCCCATGGCGAGACTTCGCGATCCCGGTTCGACCCCCTGTCCGGCATAACGGTCGAACAGGCGCACGTCGGCCAGCAGCGGGCCGGCGGCCGCGCGGATGGTGGCTTCCAGCGCCGACCAGGGCACGGCGTCGGCCACCACCACCGCAAGGTCGCGGCGCACGGACGGGAACTTCGACAGCGCGCGGGCGCGCGGCAGTGCGCGCTGGCGCAGGGCCTCGGCCTCCAGCTCGAAGGCCAGCACCGGCACGTCGATGCCGCGTGCGCGCAGCAGCCGCGGGTGCAGCTCGCCGATCCAGCCGATGCGCACACCGTCGCGCAACACGTCGGCCGAGCGTCCAGGATGGCCGTAGGGCGCGGTCGCGAGCCTGAATTCAAGCGTGGCGCCGGCCAGCGCGGCCAGGCTTTCCAGATCACCCTTGAGGTCGAAGAAATCGGCGCCGCGCGCGGCCTCGCCCCACTGCTCGCCGCGGGCATCGCCGGCCACCGCGGCGGCGATACGCAGCGTTTCCACCGGCGCCTCGCCTGCGGCCGCGGCGGCGCCGAATACCTTGCCGAGCTCGAACAGGCGCACGCGCGCCTGCTGGCGCGCGAGGTTGCGCCCCAATGCTTCGACCAGGCCGGGCAGCAGCGCAGTGCGCATCACCCCGAGTTCGGCGCTGAGCGGATTGGCCAGCGGCACGCTGCCGGCATCGAGCTGCCAGTCGTGCAGCAGCGCCGCGTCGACGAAGGCGTAGTTCACGGTTTCCAGGCAGTCGCGCGCGACCAGCTGGCGGCGCAGTTCGGCCTCGCCCAGCCGGGTTTCGCTGGGCGCGGCGATGCGCGTCGCGCCGCCGGGCAGCGTTGTCGGCACGCGATCGTAGCCGTGGATGCGCACGACTTCCTCGATCAGGTCTTCCTCGATCGCCAGGTCGAAGCGGCGCGTGGGCGCGGTGACCTGCCAGCCGTCGGCAACCGTGGCAACGTCCAGACCCAACGCGCGCAGGATGCGCTCGACCTCGGCATCGTCGATGCCGAGACCCAGCACGCGCTGCATGCGCGCGCGACGCAAATGGATCTGCCGCGGCTGCGCCAGGTGCGCGTCGAGTTCGGCGGCGACCACCGGGCCGGGCACGCCACCGGCGGCGTCCAGGATCAGGCGCGTCGCCAGTTCGATCGCGGCGGCCGGCAGTTCCGGGTCCACGCCGCGCTCGAAGCGGTGCGCGGCATCGGTGTGCAGGCCCAGCCTGCGGCTGCGGCCGATGATCGCCTCGGGGGCGAAATGCGCCGCTTCCAGGAACACGTTGCGCGTGGCCTCGGTGACGCGGGTGTCGAACCCGCCCATCAACCCGGCCAGCGCGACCACGCGGTCGGCGCCGGCGCCGTCGGTGATCGCCAGGAATTGTTCATCAAGCACTGCGTCGCGGCCATCGAGCAGCTTCAGCGTCTCGCCCTTGCGCGCGCGGCGCACGCCGACCGGGCCCTGCAGCAGGTCACGGTCGAAGGCATGCATCGGCTGGCCGAGCTCCAGCATCACGTACTGGGTGACGTCGACCAGCAGGCTGACCGGGCGGATGCCGCTGCGGCGCAGGCGCTCGGCCATCCACAGCGGTGTCGGGCGGCGGGCATCCACGCCCTCGATGACCCGGCCGAGGTAGCGCGGCGCATCGGCGCCCGCGTCCAGCGTCACCGCCAGCCGGGCGTCGGACTGCGCGGCGACCGGCGCGGCATCCAGCGCGGCAACATGGCTGCCGAGCGCTGCGGCGGCGTCGAACGCGATGCCACGCACACTGAAACAGTCCGCGCGGTTGGGCGTGAGCTTGAGCTCGATGCTCGCGTCGGGCAGGCCCAGGTACGCCGCCAGCGGCGTGCCGACCGGCGCGTCATCGGGCAGTTCCAGCAGGCCGGACGCATCGGCGTCGATGCCAAGCTCCTTCGCCGAGCACAGCATGCCATTGGACTCGACCCCGCGCAGCTTTGCCGCCTTGATCGTCAAATCGCCGATGCGCGTGCCGACGGTCGCCAGCGGCGCGACCAGGCCCGCGCGCGCGTTAGGCGCGCCGCAGACGATCTGCAGCAGTTCGCCCTGGCCGGCATCGACCTGGCAGACCTGCAGGCGGTCGGCCTCGGGATGCTTGTCGGCCGAGACGATGCGCGCCACCACCACGCCATCCAGCGCCTCGCCCAACGGCGTGATCTCTTCGACTTCCAGGCCGATCGCCGTCAGGGTCGCAGCCAGCTGCTCGCGGGTCGCATCGGTGCTGACATGCTGGCGGAGCCAGTTTTCGCTGAATTTCATGCTGAAATTCCGTGATTCGTGATTGGTAATTCGTGATTCGAAGAAGCGACTTGCCGGCGATCGGTGGGCGTGCCGGCGATCCGTTTCTTCGAATCACCAATCACGAATCACCAATCACTGCCTCAGGCAAACTGCCTGAGGAACCGCACATCGTTGTCGAAGAACGCACGCAGGTCGTCGACGCCGTAGCGCAGCATCGCGAAACGCTCCACGCCAAGGCCGAAGGCGAAGCCGGTGTAGCGCTCCGGGTCGATGCCCGAGGCCTGCAGCACGTTCGGATGGACCATGCCGCAGCCCAGCACTTCCAGCCAGCGGGTGCTGCCATCGGCCTGCTGCCAGGCGATGTCGACCTCGGCGCCGGGTTCGACGAAGGGGAAATAGCTGGGGCGGAAGCGCATCTCGAAATCGCGCTCGAAGAACGCGCGCACGAATTCGCTCAGCGTGCCCTTGAGGTCGGCGAAGGTGGCGTGCTCGTCCACCAGCAGGCCCTCGACCTGGTGGAACATCGGCGAGTGGGTCTGGTCGGAATCGGAGCGGTAGACCTTGCCGGCGGCGATCATGCGCAGCGGCGGCGCATGCTGTCCCATGTAGCGCACCTGCACGCCCGAAGTGTGGGTGCGCAGCAGGCGGCCATCGCCAAAGTAGAAGGTGTCATGCATCGCCCGCGCCGGATGGTGCGGCGGGAAGTTCAGCGCCTCGAAGTTGTGCCAGTCGTCCTCGATCTCCGGGCCGTCGGCCAGCTCGTAGCCCAGCCGGGCGAAGATGTCGCTGATGCGCTCGAGCGTGCGACTGACCGGATGCACGCCACCGGTGCCGGCATCGCGCCCGGGCAGCGAGACATCGATGGTCTGCGCCGCCAGGCGCGTCTCCAGCGCCGCATCGTCCAGCGCGACCTTGCGCGCCGACAGGGCCTGGCCGATGACGTCGCGCGCGCGGTTGATCGCCTCGCCCGCCGCCTTGCGCTGGTCGCCGGGCAACGCGCCCAGCGCCTTGAGCTGGCCGGTGATGCTGCCGCTCTTGCCCAGCAGCGCGACCCGCAGCGCTTCCAGCGCCTCGGGCGTGCCCGCCGCCTCGATGTCGGCCAGCGCCTGCGCCGACAGTGATTCGATTCCGCTCATCGCTCTACGAACCCGTCATTCCTGGAGAAGGCCGGCAACGCGGCCCTTGCGAGACATTCGCGCGCAGCGCCCGCGGCGCCACAAAAAACAATGGGGAAGGACTTGCGCCCTTCCCCACGTGTCCGGCGGCACTGCGTCCGCCCACTACCGCTACCGGTGGAGACGGCGGCCTCAGGCCGCCAGCGCATCCTTCGCCTTGTCGGCGAGCGCGGTAAAGCCGGCGGCGTCATGCACGGCGATATCGGCCAGGACTTTGCGGTCCAGGGTGATACCGGCCTTCAGCAGGCCGTTCATGAAACGGCTGTAGCTGATGCCATTGGCGCGCGCGGCGGCGTTGATGCGGGTAATCCACAGCGAGCGGAAATTGCGCTTCTTCTGCTTGCGGCCGATGTAGGCGTACTGCTCGGCCTTGATGACGGCCTGCTTGGCGACGCGGAAGACCTTGCGGCGGGCGTTGTAGTAGCCCTTCGCGCGGCCGAGGACCTTCTTGTGACGGCGGCGTGCCTGCACACCACGTTTGACTCGTGCCATGGTTCAGTCCTCCTCAGAGATACGGCAGCATGCGGTCGAGGCGACCGCTGTCGCACGCCGGGATATGGTTCGTCTGGCGGAGGTTGCGCTTCCGCTTCGTCGCCTTCTTGGTGAGGATATGGCTGCGGTTGGCGTGGCCTGCCTTGTACTTGCCGGAAGCGGTCTTCCGGAAGCGCTTGGCCGCGCCCCGATGCGTCTTGATCTTGGGCATTGCGATTGTCCTTGGTAGGTCTCTTGTGACTGGCCGGGCGCCGCCCCGGGCCCGCGACGCGGTCGCGATCCTGGACGGACTTTTTCCTGCCGCTGCCCTGCCGGCTTCAAACCATTGATTCCGAAGCGGAATCAAGGTGGTCCTGGGTGACACGTACAACACTCCGGCGAACCGGAGCCGGCCATTATGCCGGCCTTGGGTTTTGCTTGCAAATCATCGGATTGGCGCGCGCCGGGCGGCACCGGGGGTGCTGCGCCGCCCGGCTGGAAGCCGGGGAAAACGCGCGATGACGCTGCCGGCATGCGCTTGCCAAAGGACATGTGCGCATCAAAGAAAGAGGCGCCTTGCGGCGCCTTTCTTTCCCCCACATCCTCCCGCTTGCAGGCGGGAAGGACGGGATGCGTTTCGCGCCCTTGGCGCGAAGGGCTACTTCTTCTTGGGGGCGATCATCATGACCATCTGCCGGCCTTCCAGGCGCGGGCGCGATTCGATGACGATGTCCTCGCCAAGATCGGCCTCGATCCGCGCGGCCATCTCGCGGCCGAGTTCCTGGTGGCTCATCTCGCGGCCACGGAAACGGATGTTGACCTTGATCTTGTCGCCTTCCTCCAGGAAGCCGCGCATCTTGCGCAGCTTGATCTGGTAGTCGCCCTCGTCGGTGACCGGCCGGAACTTGAGTTCCTTGATCTCCTGCTGGCGGGTCTTCTTCTTCGCCTCGTTGGCCTTCTTCTGCTGCTCGAAGCGGAACTTGCCGAAGTCCATGATCTTGCAGACCGGCGGATCCGCGTTCGGCTGGATTTCCACCAGGTCGAGACCTTCTTCCTCGGCTGCCTTCAGCGCTTCGTCGCGCGAGAGGACGCCGATCATTTCTCCGTCGGAACCGATCACGCGCACGCGGGGTACGCGGATGTCCTGGTTACGCCGATTCTGCTTGTCAGGGGTGCTAATACTGCAATCTCCAAGATGGAACATGCCGCCGGCTCGTCAGCGGGCGGGGCGACCGGCGCTGGCCATCGTGGACCGGCGCCGGTGAAGAACTCATGCTGAAACGGACTCCGCGCGGAGGCGCGAAACAAAGTCGTCGATCGACATCGTGCCCAGATCTTCCCCGGCCCTCGTCCGAACGGCGACCACGCCGTTTTCCTTCTCGCGGTCCCCAACCACAAGCAGGTACGGCACCCGCTGCAGCGTGTGCTCGCGAATCTTATAGCCGATCTTCTCGTTCCGCAAATCGGCCTCGACCCGGACCCCTTGATTTGCAAGGGATTTCCGAACCTCCCCGACGAAATCCGCCTGCGCGTCGGTGATATTGAGCACCACGGCCTGCACCGGCGCCAGCCAGGCGGGGAATGCACCGGCATGGTGCTCGATGAGGATGCCGATGAAACGCTCCATCGAACCGACGATCGCGCGGTGCAGCATCACCGGCACGCGCTTCTGGCTGTGCTCGTCGACGTATTCAGCGCCCAGGCGCCCGGGCATCATGAAATCGACCTGCATCGTGCCCAGCTGCCAGGTGCGGCCGATCGCGTCCTTGAGGTGGTACTCGATCTTCGGGCCGTAGAACGCGCCCTCGCCGGGCAGTTCCTCCCAGGCCACGCCGCAGGCCGAGAGCGCATTGCGCAACGCGGCCTCGGCCTTGTCCCAGGTGGCGTCGTCGCCGAGGCGCGATTCGGGCCGCAGCGCGATCTTGATCTGGATGGCGTCGCTCGACGCGTCGCCGAACCCGAAGGTCTGGTAGACCTGCAGCGCCTGGCGGTGGAACGCGGTCACTTCCGATTCGATCTGCGACTCGGTGCAGAACACGTGGCCGTCGTCCTGGGTGAAGCCGCGCACGCGCAGGATGCCGTGCAGCGCGCCCGAAGGCTCATTGCGGTGGCAGCTACCGAATTCGCCGTAGCGGATCGGCAGGTCGCGGTAGCTGTGCAGGCCCTGGTTGAACACCTGCACGTGGCCGGGGCAGTTCATCGGCTTCACCGCGTAGGTCCGCTTCTCGGACTCGGTGAAGAACATGTTGTCCTTGTAGTTGTCCCAGTGGCCGGACTTCTGCCACAGCGAGACATCGAGGATCTGCGGGCAACGCACTTCGCCGTAGCCGCTGTCGCGGTAGACGCGGCGCATGTGCTGTTCGACGACCTGCCACAGCGCCCAACCCTTGGGGTGCCAGAACACCAGGCCCGGCGCCTCTTCCTGCAGGTGGAACAGGTCCTGCTGCTTGCCGATGCGGCGGTGGTCGCGCTTCTCGGCTTCCTCGATGCGCTGGATGTAGGCCTTGAGCTGCTTGGCATCCGCCCACGCGGTGCCGTAGATGCGCTGCAGCTGCTCGTTCTTGGAGTCGCCGCGCCAGTACGCGCCGGAGATGCGCGTGAGCTTGAAAGCTTTCAGGAACCGCGTGTTGGGCACGTGCGGGCCGCGGCACATGTCCACGTATTCCTGGTGGTGGTACAGGCCCATCTGGGTGATGTCGGCGGGCATGTCGTCGATCAGGCGCAGCTTGTAGTCCTCGCCGCGGGCCTTGAAGGTCGCGATGACCTCCGCGCGCGGGGTCATCTTCTTGACCACGTCGTATTCGGTGTCGATCAGCTCGGCCATGCGCTGCTCGATCGCGGCCAGGTCCTCGGGCGTGAACGGGCGCTCGGAGT
>JAFAFY010000164.1 GCA_023423235.1 Pseudomonadota bacterium | reverse complement strand
CGCCGCGCCGCAGACATCAACGCCCCGTTCCCACAATTCCGGAGAGAGGGCCGAACCACGTGCAAAGCAAGCGCTGCGCTGAGGGCCTCACCCATCCCGCCACCACGCGATACACCGACGCCCGCTTGCAATGCAGGCCGTGGAGTGAGGTCGAACCAGACGGCGGAGTGCGCGCCGCGCCGCCGCCGAGCGGGATACCGCCCAGGCACACCGACGCTACGAGCGCTGCCGCATCCGCGGGTACAGCAGCAAGTACACCCCGACCACCCACACCGACGCGGCGAACCAGCCGGCCAGGATGTCGGAGGGGTAATGCACGCCCAGGTAGACGCGCGAGAGCCCGACCATCGGCACGAACACCGCCATCGCCGCGATCGCCGGCCAGCGCCAGCGCGTGGGCCACAGCAGCAGCACCAGCACCAGGGCGAGCGTCATCGAGCCCATGGCATGGCCACTGGGAAAACTGTAGGTGCTCTCGGGTGCGATCGATTCCCACAGGCTGGGCCGCTCGCGTGCGAACAGCCGCTTGGTGCCCAGGTTCAGCAGCGCCGAGCCGCCCAGCGCCGTCGCCGCGAACAGGCCCTTGCGGAAACGCCGCGCCAGCAGCAGGCCGATGACCAGCGCGATGTCGACCGGCACCACGCCCCAGGCGTAGCCGATCTCGGAGAAAAACAGGAACACGCGGTCCAGGCCGTCGCGCGCCATCTCGTTGGCGAACAGCAGGATCGGGTCGTCGAACGGAAACGCCTCGCCCTCGTGGACCTCGTCGGCGAGTTCCATGAAGCCCCACATCGGCAGCAGCACGCCGACGAACAGCAGCGCCAGCTTCCAGCCGTGGCGTCGCAGCAGGCTACCGGCCTCGTCCGCGCCCTCGCCTTCCAGCGCCCGCGCCCGCCGCGCGGCGCTGTCCTCAGCCTGCACCGGTGCCGCGCCCATAGTTGCGCTGGACGTAGTCGTCGACCAGGGCGACGAACTCGTGGGCGATGTTCTCGCCGCGCAGGGTCACGGACTTCTCGCCATCGATGAACACCGGCGCCGACGGCGCCTCGCCGGTGCCCGGCAGCGAAATGCCGATGTTGGCGTGACGCGACTCGCCCGGGCCGTTGACCACGCAACCCATCACCGCCAGCGTCATGTTTTCCGCACCGGGGTGACTGATCTTCCACTCCGGCATCTTCGCGCGCACGTGGTCCTGGACCACGCCGGCCAGCTCCTGGAAGAACTCGGATGTCGTACGGCCGCAGCCGGGACACGCGGTGACCATCGGCGTGAACGCGCGCAGGCCCATGGTCTGCAGCAGTTCCTGGGCGACGACGACTTCCTTGGTGCGCGGCGCGCCGGGTTCCGGGGTCAGCGAGATGCGAATGGTGTCGCCGATGCCTTCCTGCATCAGGATCGCCAGCGCGGCGCTGGACGCGACCATGCCTTTGGACCCGATACCGGCTTCGGTAAGCCCGAGGTGCAGGGCAAAATCACAGCGCGCGGACAGGTCGCGGTAGACCGCGACCAGCTCCTGCACGCCACTGACCTTGGCGCTGAGCACGATGCGGTCGCGGCCCAGGCCCAGTTCCACCGCGCGTTCGGCCGAATCCACCGCCGAACGGATCAGCGCCTCGCGCAGCACCCGGCCGGCGTCCCAGGGCTCGGCCCGCTGCGCGTTCTCGTCCATCAGCGTGGCCGCCAGCGACTGGTCCAGCGAACCCCAGTTGGCGCCGATGCGCACTGGCTTGCCGTAGCGCATGGCGAATTCGATCAACTGCGCGAACTGGGTGTCGCGCTTCTTGCCGAAGCCGACGTTGCCCGGGTTGATGCGGTACTTCGCCAGCACCTCGGCGCAGGCCGGCTCGCCGGCCAGCAACTGGTGGCCGTTGTAGTGGAAGTCGCCGATGATCGGCACCTCGATGCCCTGCATCGCCAGGCGCTCGACGATCCGTGGCACTGCGGCGGCGGATTCGGGATTGTTGACGGTGATGCGCACCAGTTCCGAGCCGGCACGCCACAGCTCGCCGATCTGTTTCGCGGTCGAGGCCACATCGGCGGTGTCGGTGTTGGTCATCGACTGCACCACCACTGGCGCATCGCCGCCCAGGACGACGCCGCCGACATGGACCTGGCGGGTGGCGCGGCGCGGCGCGGGGCCGAACGCGGGCAGCGCGACCGGTTCGGACAGACAGGGCTGTGGCTGGGCGGACATGCGCGCATTTTAGCCCGCCGCGGTGACGGGCAGCGGAATGCAGGCTGCTGCGACGCCGCGTCGCGGCGCGGCCGGCGGGCCGCTGGATTACGATGTGGGCGCCATGCAGCCACCCGCCACGACCCTCGTCAGGACCCTGTACACGCTGCGCTGGCTGGCCGTCGGCGCGCAATCGGTGACCATCCTGCTGGCCGGCCACGGCCTCGGCCTGGAACTGCCGACATGGCCGCTTTGGGCCGGCGTCGCGCTGCTGGCCGGCTTCAACCTGCTGGTCGGGCTGCGCCTGCGCAGCAGCCGCGACGCCGCGCCGGCCGAGGCCTTCGCCCATGGCCTGGTGGATACCGCGGTGCTGGCCTGGCTGGTGGCCTGGACCGGCGGCATCGCCAACCCCTTCGCCTCGCTGTTCCTGTTGCCGATCGCGCTGACCGCGCTGGCCCTGCCGGTGCGCTGGGCGGTCGCCACGGCCTTGGCCTGCGTCGCCGGCTACCTGCTGGCGGTCGCCTTCGGCCAGCCGCTGCCGCACGGCCACGACGACGGCATGGACCTGCATTTCGTCGGCATGGCGGTGAATTTCCTGGTCTCGGTGGCGCTGGTGGTGTACTTCCTGACCCGGCTGGTGGCCGCGCGCGACCAGCGCGAGCAGGAACTCTCGGCGCTGCGCGAGCGCTTCGCCCGCAACGAGGGCATCCTCGCACTGGCGACCCACGCCGCCTCGGTCGCGCACGAGCTCAATACCCCGCTCGGCACCATGACGTTGCTGCTCGACGACCTCGACCCGGCCACGCGGCCGGACGACGCCGCCGCCGACATCGCCACCCTGCGCCGCCTGGTCGACATCTGCCGCGACCGCGTGCGCTCGCTGGCCGACCCGGCTGATCCCGCCGCGCCGACCACCATCGATCTCGGCCGCGTACTGGAGCACTGGCAGCTGGTGCGCCCGGCGATCAGCCTGCAGCGCAGCGGCAATGTCGACGCCGACCACCGCATCGACCGCTCGCTGGGCCACCTGCTGCTGGCCCTGCTCAACAACGCCGCCGATGCCAGCGAGGGCAACGGCCGCGCGCGCGTGGACCTGGACCTGCAGGCGCGCAACGGCATGCTGGTCGGCGAGATCCGCGACTACGGCGCCGCGTTCGATGGCGAGGCCTCGTTCCTGCCGGTGCTGTTCCGCAGCACCAAGCCCGATGGCCTGGGCGTGGGCCTGGCGCTGTCGCACGCGGCGGTCGAACAGCTCGGCGGCGACCTGCGCATCGAGGACGCCGACGGCGGCGGCGCGCGCGTGCGCTTCCGCATCCCGATGTCCCCCGCCGCCACAAGCAGCCCTACAGGAGCCCCGCGACGATGACCGGCCTGCTGATCGACGACGACCTGCTTTATCTGGATGCGCTGCGCCGCGCCCTGCAACGCCGCGGCATCGACTGCGAGGTCGCCACCGATGCGACGTCCGCGCTGGCGCTGGCAGGCACGCTGCGGCCGGACTTCGCGCTGGTCGACCTGAAGCTGGCCAGCGAGTCCGGCCTCGACCTGGTCGAACCGCTGCGCGCGATCCGCGCCGACATGCGCATCCTGCTGGTGACCGGCTACGCCAGCATCGCCACCGCGGTGGAGGCGATCAAGCGCGGCGCCGACGACTACCTGCCCAAGCCGGTGTCGGCGGACGCCATCGTGCGCATGCTCCAGGTGGAGATGCCCGGCAATGCCCTGCTCGAAGGTGATGAAGCCACGCCGGACAGCCCGACGATGATCCCGCTGCACCGGCTGGAATGGGAACACATCCAGCAGGCGCTGACCGAGACCGACGGCAACATCTCCGCCGCCGCGCGCCTGCTCGGCATGCACCGCCGCTCGCTGCAACGCAAACTGGCCAAGCGCCCGGGGCCGGAGCGCAAGCAGATCGACTGACTGCCCGGCGGCGTCCCGGAGAGGCCCGCGCTCCAGGCAGCTTCCCGGGAAACGGACGGACCGCCGGCCCGGTGGGCGCTTTCATGCCGCGCGCTATCCTGTGCCGATGAACGATGCGATCACCGGCGAAATCCTCTCGCCCTCCCAGCTCAACACCCTCGCCCGCGGCCTGCTGGAAGACACCTTCCCGCTGGTGTTCGTCGAGGGCGAGCTGGGCAACGTTTCGCGCCCGGCGTCCGGGCACCTGTACTTCACCCTCAAGGACGCACGCGCGCAGGTGCGTTGCGCGCTGTTCCGGCCCAAGAGCCAGTGGCTGCGGTTCCAGCCGCGCGACGGCATGCAGGTGCTGGCGCGCGGCCGGGTCACGCTGTACGAGGCGCGCGGCGACTACCAGTTGATCCTCGATACCCTGGAGGAAGCCGGCGAAGGCGCGCTGCGGCGTGCGTTCGACCAGCTCAAGGCGCGGCTGCAGGCCGAGGGCCTGTTAGATGCCGGGCGCAAGCGTGCCCTTCCCGCCTACGTGCGGCGCCTTGCGGTCATCACCTCGCCCTCCGGCGCGGGCGTGCGCGACGTGCTGAGCGTGCTGGCGCGCCGCTTTCCCCTGGTCGAAGTCGAAGTCCTCCCGGTGCCGGTGCTGGGCGAGACGGCGGCCGCGCAGATCACCTCGATGCTGCAACGGGCCGCGGCCAGCGGGCGCCACGACGTGATCCTGCTGGCGCGCGGCGGCGGTTCGCTGGAAGACCTGTGGGCATTCAACGACGAAGCTCTGGCGCGCGCGATCGCCGCCGCGCCGGTGCCGGTGGTGTCCGCGGTCGGCCACGAGACCGACTTCAGCCTGTCGGATTTCGCCGCCGACCTGCGCGCGCCCACCCCCTC
>JAFAFY010000138.1 GCA_023423235.1 Pseudomonadota bacterium | reverse complement strand
ACGAGGCGCTGCGCGAGGCCGGCTTCCCGGACCTGTTCTTCCTGTTCAACGATGCCGGCAGCGATCTCGCGCAGGCCTTCGTCGACGACCGCCGCATCGCGCTGGTCAGCTTCACCGGCTCGACCCGCGTCGGCCGCCAGGTCGGCGAGCGCGTCGCCAAGCGCATGGGCCGGTCGCTGCTGGAACTCGGTGGCAACAACGCGATCATCGTCGACCCCACCGCGGACCTGAAGCTGGCGATCCCGGCGATCGTGTTTGGCGCCGTCGGCACCGCCGGCCAGCGCTGCACCACCACGCGCCGGTTGTTCGTGCACGAGTCGATCCACGACGAGGTGCTGGCCAAGCTCAGGACCGCCTATGCGCAGGTCGAGAAGCGCATCGGCGACCCCACCGACGCCGCCAACCTGATGGGCCCGCTCAACAGCCGCGAAGGCGTGCAGGCCTATCTGGATGCCATCGCCAAGGCCAAGGCCAGCGGCGGCACCATCGAGAGCGGCGGCCGCGCGCTCGATGACCGCAAGGGCAATTTCGTGCTGCCGGCGCTGGTCAGCGGACTGCGCAACGATGCCGAGGTGGTGCAGACCGAGACCTTCGCGCCGATCCTCTACGTGATGAAGTACAGCGATCTGGAAGAGGCGATCGACATGCAGAACGACGTGCCGCAGGGGCTGTCGTCGTCGCTGTTCACCACCGACCTGCGCGCCTCCGAGCAGTTCCTGAGCGCATGGGGTTCGGACTGCGGCATCGCCAACGTCAACATCGGCACCTCGGGCGCGGAGATCGGCGGCGCGTTCGGCGGCGAGAAGGAAACCGGCGGCGGCCGCGAGTCGGGCTCCGATGCCTGGCGCGCCTACATGCGCCGGCAGACCAACACCATCAACTACTCCGACGCGCTGCCGCTGGCCCAGGGCATCAAGTTCGACCTGTAAGCGCGATCGCCGGTGCCGGGGACGCCATCACGGGCACCGGGCGCGAGCGGACAGGCACATCGGGCGGCAGCGGCGTGGCAGTCGCCGGGCCGCCGCCGGAAACAGATGCGACGTCCGCATCGCACTGGCGGTCGCCGCAGCGCGGTTGGCGGCAGCCGGTGCCCGATACCGGCGTCGCCGGGCCAAGCGCCGACCGTTGCAGGCGATGTTCTGGAATAATCGGACCGTCCGCGCACGACGGGATGTCGCGACCGCACTCCGCTTCCGCCGGCAAGATGTCGCCTGCCGCCTGCACGGGACCGTGGTTTCCGCTTGCAGGGGTATCGCTGCAATCATCGACCAGAGGCAAGATCGCCATGAATCTTCCGCTCCGCCAGACCAGTACCGCCGCCGTCCTCAGCCTGGTGTTCGGCATCCTCGGCTGGACCCTGCTGCCGCTGCTGGGCAGCGTGGTGGCCATCGTCACCGGGCACATGGCCCGCGGCGAGATCCGGCGCGCGCCCGAGCGCTATGACGGCGACGGGCTGGCGCTCGCCGGGTTGGTGCTCGGCTATGCCGCGCTGATCCTCGGCCTGCTCATGCTGCTCGTGGTGATCGTGTTCTTCGGCGGCCTGGCCGCACTGGCGGTCGCCAACTGAGATGTACGGCCTGGCGCGTCCGCTGCTGTTCCGCCTCGACCCCGAGCGCGCGCACGACCTGTCGCTGCACGCGCTCGATGTGCTGGCCGGCACCGGGCTGGCCTCGCTGCTGGCCGGGCGCCCGGCGCCGATGCCGACCGAGGCATTCGGCCTGCGCTTCCCCAACCCCGTCGGCCTGGCCGCGGGGCTGGACAAGAACGGCGAGCACATCGACAGCCTGTTCGCGCTGGGGTTCGGCTTCATCGAGATCGGCACGGTGACCCCGCGTCCGCAGCCGGGCAATCCCAAACCGCGGATGTTCCGCCTGCCGCGCGAACAGGCGCTGATCAACCGCCTGGGCTTCAACAACCAGGGCGTGGATGCGCTGGTGAAGAACGTGCAGCGCGCCAGGCGCCGTGGCGTGCTGGGCATCAACATCGGCAAGAATCGCGACACGCCCAACGATGCCGCCGCCGATGATTACCTGTTCTGCCTGGAGCGGGTGTATCCGCTGGCCGACTACGTCACCGTCAACATTTCCTCGCCCAACACCGCGGGCCTGCGCGAGCTGCAGGAGGAGCAGTCGCTGCGCCGCCTGGTCGGCACCCTGCGCGAGGCGCAGGAGCGCCTGGCCGCGCAGCACGGCCGCCGCGTGCCGTTGCTGGTCAAGGTGGCGCCGGACCTGTCGGACGACGACATCGAGGCCGCAGCGCGGGTGCTTTCGGACCTGCGCGTGGACGGCGTGATCGCGACCAACACCACGGTCTCGCGCATCAACGTGCAGGGCGCGCCGCTGGCGCGGGAAACCGGCGGGCTGTCCGGCGCGCCGCTGATGAACAAGTCGACCACCGTGCTGCGCCGGCTGCGCACGCGCCTGGACGACGACATTCCGCTGGTCGGCGTGGGCGGCGTGCTGTCGGGCGCGGATGCGGTCAAGAAGATGGCCGCCGGCGCGACCCTGGTGCAGCTGTATTCCGGGCTGGTCTACCGCGGCCCGAAACTGATCGGGGAGTGCGTCGAGGCGATCCGTCGCCGCCGCGAGGCGCCAAGCCGTGGCGGCGTGCCGGTGCTCTGAGCCGACGATGTCCCTGCCCTGCCGCGTGACCGCACCGGTCGACCTGACCGCCCGCAACAGCTTTGCCGTCGCCGCACGCGCGCGCCGGCTGCTGGAAGTCGACGACATCGCCCACCTGCCCGCGGTGCTTGCCGCGCTGCCGGACGACGCCCCGTTGCTGGTGATCGGCGGCGGCAGCAACCTGCTGTTCGCCGGCGACGCGCCGGGCGACGTACTGGCGATCACCGACCGGCGTCGCGCCGTCCTCGCTGACGACGGCGAGCGTGTACGCGTGCGCGCCGCCGCCGGCAATCCGTGGCACGCGTTCGTGCTGTGGACCCTGGACCAGGGCCTCGGCGGGCTGGAGAACCTGGCGCTGATTCCCGGCACCGTTGGCGCCGCGCCGATCCAGAACATCGGCGCGTACGGCGTGGAAGTTGGCGAGCGCATCGTCTCGGTCGAGGCCATCGACCGCACGACCGGCGAGGCCGTCTCGCTCGATGCCGCCGCCTGCCGCTTCGGTTATCGCGACAGCGTGTTCAAGCAACAGCCGGAGCGCTATCTGGTCACCGCGGTGGTGTTCGCGCTGGCGCGTACGGCTGCGCCGGTGCTCGACTACGCCGGCCTGCGCGATGCGCTGCTGGCACGCGGCCTCGCCCGGCCGACGGCTCGCGAGGTGGCCGATGCAGTCATCGACATCCGCCGCAGCAAGTTGCCCGACCCTGCCCGCATCGGCAACGCCGGCAGTTTCTTCAAGAACCCGGTCGTCCCCGCCGCCACTGCCGAGGCGCTGCGCACAGCGTGGCCTGCGCTGCCGGTGTTCGCCGCGGGCGAAGGACAGCGGAAACTCTCGGCGGCGTGGCTGATCGACCAGTGCGGCTGGAAGGGCCACCGCGATGGCGATGCCGGCGTCGCGCCCGGCCACGCCCTGGTGCTGGTCAACCACGGCAGCGCCAGCGGCGCCGAACTGCTGGCGCTGGCGCGGCGCATCGCCGACTCGGTACAGGCGCGCTTCGGCGTGGCCCTGGAACCCGAACCGCGGATCGTCGGGGCGACCTGGTGAGCGCACCATGCCGAACGTGACATGCCGGGCGTGACATGGTGAAGCCGCACCTGCCCCGCAGCCAGCCTGCGCGCGCGGCGCTGCTGATGCTCGGCAGCACCCTGCTGTTCGCGCTGATGGTCATCGCCATCCGTCTGGCCTCGGACACCCTGCATACCTTCGAGGTGGCGTTCTTCCGCAACTTCTTCGGCATGCTGGTGGCGCTGCCGCTGCTGCTGCGCGCCGGGCGCGGCATCGGCTTCCTGAAGACCGACCAGTTTCCGCGCTACCTGTTCCGCTGCTTCGTCGGCGTGGTGTCGATGTTCTGCGGGTTCTGGGCCATCGGCCACCTGCCGCTGGCGCAGGCGGTGTCGCTGTCGTATTCGACGCCGATCTTCGTCACCATCGCCGCGGTGTTCATCCTGCACGAGCAGGTCCGCGCGCGGCGCTGGACCGCGGTGGCGCTGGGTTTCGTCGGCGTGCTGGTGATCCTGCGGCCGTGGTCGAGCGCGTTCTCGGCCGGCATGCTGGTCGCGGTGGCCGCGGCGGTGCTCAGCGGCATCGTCTCGATCCAGATCAAGCTGCTGGCCAAGGTGGAGCCGGCCGACCGCATCGTCATCTGGACCACGCTGCTGTGGGTGCCGATGTCGCTGCTGCCCGCGCTGTGGGTGTGGCAATGGCCCAGCGGCATCACCTGGCTGTGGGTGGTGGCGACCGGCATCTTCGGCACCGGCGGGCACATGCTGTGGACCCGCGCCCTGAAGCTGGGCGAAGTCTCGGCACTGACGCCGATCAGTTTCATGCAGCTGCCGGTGGTCGTGCTGCTGGGCTGGCTGCTGTTCGACGAGGGCATCGACCGCTGGACCCTGGCCGGCGCCAGCATCATCCTGGCCGCCAACGCCTACATCGCCCACCGCGAGGCGCGCCTGGCGCGCAAGGCCGCGACCCATGCACCGGTCGAGGCGGCCAAGCCCGGCGAGTAGGCCCGCGACAAGGCAGACGCGGCGTCGCGTCGCTCCGCCGGCGCGCTACACCTCGTCTTTCGGCACTTCGCGCAGCTTGCCCTGGTGCAGTTCCATCACCCGGTCGAGCTTGCGCGCCAGGCGGCGGTCGTGTGTCACCAGCACCAGGCTGGTGCGCTGGGCGCGGTTGAGTTCGAGCATCAGCTCGAACACCGTCGCCGCGGTGCGCTCGTCGAGGTTGCCGGTGGGCTCGTCGCCCAGCACGCAGGCCGGCTTGTTGACCAGGGCGCGGGCGACCGCGGCGCGCTGGCGCTCGCCGCCCGACAGTTCGCCGGGCTTGTGCGCCAGGCGATGGCCCAGGCCCACCGATTCCAGCAGGTCGCGTGCGCGGGTGGTCGCGTCGGCATCGCTGGCGCCGTTGAGCAGCGCCGGCAGCATCACGTTCTCCAGCGCGGTGAACTCGGGCAGCAGGTGGTGGAACTGGTAGACGAAGCCGAGCGCACGGTTGCGCAGGGTGCCGCGCGCCGCGTTCGACAGCGCGCTCATGCGCTGGCCGGCGACGAACACCTCGCCCGAGGTCGGCACGTCCAGCCCACCGAGCAGGTGCAGCAGCGTGCTCTTGCCGGCGCCGGACGCGCCGAGGATCGCCACGGTCTCGCCGGCGTGGACCTCGAAATCCAGGCCATCGAACACCGGCGTATGCAGCTTGCCCTCGGCGTAGGTCTTGCCGAGCTTCTCGGCGCTGAGCACCGGGACATCACCGGACAGGCGGTCATCTTCGGCAGGCACCAGCAGTACCCGCTCGCCGTCGACCTCGGTCACGATCCAGGGTTTCGGGTCATTCATAACGCAGCGCCTCTGCCGGTGCCGTGCGCGCGGCGCGCCACGCGGGATAGATCGTCGCCAGGAACGCCATCACCAGCGCCACGCTGGCGATCATCACCACGTCGCTGACCTGCAGGTCGATCGGCAGGCCGGTGACGTAGTAGACGTCCTCGGGCATCAGCACCACGCCGAACAGGCGTTCGATGCCGCGCAGGATGTGTTCCAGGTTGAAGGTCAGCAGCAGGCCGCCGGTGATGCCCAGCAGCGTGCCGATCACGCCGATCATCGTGCCCTGCACCATGAACACCTGCATCACCCCGCCGGGCGTCAGCCCCAGGGTGCGCAGGATGGCGATATCGGCCTGCTTGTCGGTCACCAGGCTGACCTGCGAGGCGACCAGATTGAACGAGCCCATGACGATGATCAGCGACAGCAGGATGCCGATCATGGTCTTCTCCAGCTTCAGCGCCCGGAACATGTTGGCGTTCTCGCGGCTCCAGTCGCTGACCATGTAGCTGCCGCCCAGGCTGCGGGCAAGATCGGCGGCGACATCGAAGGCGCGGTCCATGTCGTGCAGCTTCAGGCGCACGCCGGTGACGCCCTCGCCCACCCGCAGCAGGCGCTGGGCATCGCGCAGGTTGACCACCGCCAGGCGGCGGTCGAAATCCTGGTAGCCGGCCTCGAAGATGCCACTGACGGTGAAGCGCTTGAGCTGCGGCACCGCGCCCATCGGCGTGACCTGAAAATCGGTGGTGACGATCACGCTGTCGCCCACGCCCACCCCCAGCCACAGCGCCAGTTCGCGGCCCAGCACGATGTTGAAGCTGCCCGGCTGCAGGTCCGACAGCGCGCCCTGGACCATGGCCGTGCCGAGGTCGGACACGCTTGCCTCGTCCTCTGGCGAGACCGCGCGGATCGCCGCCGGTTCGTTGCGCACGCCGCGCAGCAGCGCCTGGGTGCCGATGTAGGGGGCTGCGCCGGCGATGCGCGGGTCCTCGCGTGCCACGTCCACCGCGCGCGCCCAGTTCTGCAGCGTGCCGCCGTCGGCGCTGATCGTCGCGTGCGCGACCATGCCCAGCATGCGGTCGCGGATCTCCTTCTGGAAACCGCTCATCACCGCCAGCGTGGTGATCAGCACGGTCACGCCGATGGCGATGCCGAGGATCGAGGCCAGCGAGATGAAGGAGATGAAACCGTTGCGGCGCTTGGCACGCAGGTAGCGCAGGCCGATGGCCGCGGGAATGGGTCTGAGCATGGAGGGGTCGAGGGCGCGGTGGGCATCCGCAGGGCGGTGCCGGATCGCGGCAGGCCCCGCAGGGCCGGAGCCGAGGGACGCCTATGGTGCCATCGTTCCCCGGCGCGGTGGCGTCGCAAATGCGGATGCGGCAAGTCGCAGTTCACGTCGTGCCGCCGACGGCAGCGTGTCGGGCCACCACAGCAGCACCCGGCGCTGGCCATCGGCGTCGCGCCAGATGAGCCGTGCCAGCGGGCCGCGCCAGTGCAGTTGCGCGGCATCGAGGGCGACGCCATCCAGCAGCCAGCGTCCTGCGGCGCCATCGACGACCAGCATGCGCGGCGCGCGCCGCAGCTCACGCCGGACCAGGCACATGCCGTGCAGGGCGATCGCGACCGCGAGCGGCCAGGCTGCCCAGCGCGGCATTTCGCTTGCAAGGATCGACAGCGGCGCTGCGAGTGTCAGCAGCGCCAGCGCAGCGGCCGCGAGGCGCGAGGGCCGCCACTCAAGGCGGCAGCGTGCGGATGGACTGGACCAGCGCGTCGAGGTCGACATCCTGCGGGTGCTCATGGCCGAGGAACCAGAGCCACAACCTATCGTCCTCGCATTCCAGCAGCTGTCGGAAAAGCCCGCGTTCGGCTTCGGAAGCCACCGCCCAGCGCCGGTCCAGCCAGCGTTCCAGCAGGCGGTCGAGCTCGCGCATGCCGCGGCGGCTGCGCCAGCGCAGGCGGCCGAGTTCGGCGTCGTTGTCGTGACTGTCGGTCATCCCGGCTTCGATCCAGAGTCCAGCGGCGCTCCGCGGCCCAGGCTCACCGCGTTCGGCGTGCCCTGCCCGAGCATCCGCGACCGGGCGTTCGGGACTGCGGCCGATGCCTGCAAGGCACCGGCCAGGCGCAGCCGCTCAGCCCTGCCGCGCCAGCATCAGGCGCTTGATCTCGCCGATCGCCTTGGCCGGGTTCAGGCCCTTGGGGCAGGTCCGTGCGCAGTTCATGATGGTGTGGCAGCGGTAGAGCTTGAACGGGTCTTCCAGGTCGTCCAGGCGCTTGCCAGTGTCCTCGTCGCGGCTGTCGATGATCCAGCGGTAGGCCTGCAGCAGCACGGCCGGGCCGAGGTAACGGTCGCCGTTCCACCAGTAGCTCGGGCAGCTGGTCGAGCAGCAGGCGCACAGGATGCATTCGTACAGGCCGTCGAGCTTGGCGCGGTCTTCCTTGGACTGCAGGCGCTCGCGGTCCGGTGGCGCCGGGGTCTGGGTGCGCAGCCAGGGCTGGATCGAAGCGTACTGCGCATAGAAGTGGGTCAGGTCCGGGATCAAATCCTTGACCACTTCCATGTGCGGCAGCGGGTAGATCGGCACCTCGTCCTTCTTGCAGTCGGCAATCGCGCGCGTGCAGGCCAGGGTGTTGGTGCCGTCGATGTTCATCGCGCACGAGCCGCAGATGCCCTCGCGGCAGGAACGCCGGAAGGTCAGCGTCGGGTCGATCTCGTTCTTGATCTTGATCAGCGCGTCGAGAACCATCGGCCCGCACTTGTCGAGATCGACCTCGTAGGTGTCGGTCGAGGGATTGCGGCCGTCGTCGGGATTCCAGCGGTAGACCTTGAAGGTGCGCGTGCGCTTGGCGCCCTGCGCGGCCGGGAAATGCCGGCCCTTCTGCACCTTGGAATTCTTCGGGAGGGTGAATTCTGCCATGGGGAGTCCGTGATTCGTAATTAGTGATTCGTGATTCGATAAGGCCGGGATCCGCGCATCGTCTGCTTTTGCGAATCACCAATCACGAATCACCAATCACGGCTGTCAGTAAACGCGTGCTTTCGGCGGCACGATCTCGACTTCATCGTCGAGCGTGTACATGTGCACCGGGCGGTAATCGATCGTGGTGTTGCCGGCCTCGTCCACCCAGCACAGGGTGTGCTTCTGCCAGTTGACGTCGTCGCGCTCGGGGTAGTCCTCCTGTGCATGCGCGCCGCGGGACTCCTTGCGGTTCTCGGCCGAGACGATCGTCGCCAGCGCCTGGCCCAGCAGGTTCTGCAGCTCCATGGTCTCGATCAGGTCGGAGTTCCACACCATCGACCGGTCGCTGACCTTGACGTCGGCGAACGAGGCGTGGATCTCGCGGATCTTCTCCACGCCCTCGGCCAGGGTCTTGCTGGTGCGGAACACCGCGGCATCGTTCTGCATCGTGCGCTGCATGCGGTCGCGGATGACCGCTGTCGGCGTGTCGCCGCTGGCGTTGCGCAGCTTGTCCAGGTTGGCCAGCGCCTTGTCGCAGGCGTCCTTGGCCAGCGGCTTGTGGCGCGCGTTGGGCGTGATGGTCTCGGCGCAGCGGTTGGCGACCGCGCGGCCGAACACCACCAGGTCGAGCAGCGAGTTCGAGCCCAGGCGGTTGGCGCCGTGCACCGACACGCAGGCGGCCTCGCCGATGGCGTAGAGCCCGGGTACCACGGCGTCCGGATCGCCGTTCTTCAGCTGCACCACTTCGCCGTGGTAGTTGGTCGGGATGCCGCCCATGTTGTAGTGCACGGTCGGGATCACCGGGATCGGCTGGGTCTCCACGTCGACGCC
>JAFAFY010000128.1 GCA_023423235.1 Pseudomonadota bacterium | reverse complement strand
GGCGTCGACTTCACCGCCGAGGACGGTCGCATCACCGGCCTGCTCGGCCCCAACGGCGCCGGCAAGACCACCACCCTGCGCATGCTCTACACGCTGATGCGGCCCGACAGCGGCAGCGTCGTCGTCGACGGCATCGACGCCGCGCGGGACCCGGCCGCGGTGCGCCGCGTGCTCGGCGTGCTGCCGGATGCGCGCGGCGTGTACAAGCGCCTGACCGCGCGCGAGAACATCCGCTACTTCGGCGAGCTGCAGGGCATGTCCAGGGCGGAGATCGACGCGCGCACCCGGGTGCTGTCGGCGCAACTGGACATGGACGCGATCCTCGACCGCCAGACCGAGGGCTTCAGCCAGGGCCAGCGCACCAAGACCGCGATCGCGCGCGCGCTGGTGCACGACCCGCGCAACGTGATCCTGGACGAGCCGACCAACGGCCTGGACGTGATGACCACGCGCGCGATGCGCGAATTCCTGTTCCGGCTGCGCGACGACGGCCGCTGCGTGATCTTCTCCAGCCACATCATGCAGGAGGTCGCAGCCCTGTGTGACCGCATCGTCATCATCGCCAAGGGCCGGGTGGTCGCGGCCGGCAGCGCCGACGAACTTCGCGCGCGATTCGGCACGGAGAACCTGGAAGACGCCTTCGTCAGTGCGATCGGTTCCGAGGAGGGCCTGCTGGCATGAGCACGCCGCGCAAGACTTCGAACGCCAAAGCCCTGTGGTGCGTGATGCGCAAGGAACTGCTGGACATCGGCCGCGACCGCCGCACGCTGTTCATGGCGCTGTTCCTCGGCCCACTGCTGTACCCGCTGATGATGTTCGGCATGAACTTCATGGCCGAGCAACGGCTCAAGACCGAGCTCGACAAGAGGCTCGATGTGCCGGTGATCGGTGCCGAGCGGGCACCGCAGTTGATGGCGTTCTTGGCGACGCACGGCATCCATCCGGCATCGCCCCCCGAGGACCTCGCCCTCGCGATCGTGAACCAGGAGGTGGATGTCGCCCTGGTGATCGATCCCGGGTTCGCCGAATCCTGGCATGGCGGTCGTCCCGCGATGGTCGAGATCATGCGCGACAGTACCCGGCGAAGCTCCGAGATTCCCGTCAAGCGCGTCGAAGCCGCGCTCGAAGGGTATTCCCGGGAGATCGCTTCGCTCCGGCTGCTCGCGCGCGGCATTTCGCCCTCGGTGATCGCGCCGCTGGCCATCGGCAGCCGCGACCTGGCCACCGAGGAGGCCAAGCGTGGGGTGATCCTGGCCGTGCTGCTGCCGTACCTGCTGATCCTCTCCAGCTTCATCGGCGGCTCCTACCTGATCCTCGACGCCACCGCCGGCGAGCGCGAGCGCCAGTCGCTGGAACCGCTGCTGGCCACGCCGGCCGCGCGCGGCGCGATCGTCAGCGGCAAGATCGCCGCAGCCTGCGTGATCGGCCTGCTGTCGCTGCTGCTGACGCTGCTGGCATTCAAGCTCAGCGCGCAGATGGGCACGAGCGCGGCGCGCATGCTCGACGTGCGCTTCGCGGCGATCGGCAGGATGCTGTTGGTGCTGCTGCCGATGCTGCTGATCGGCACCTCGCTGCTGACCTTCCTCGCCGCGACCGCCAAGAGCATGAAAGAGGCGCAGAGCCACATGGTCTGGCTGATGCTGCTGCCGATGGTTCCGAGCTTCGTGCTGATGGTCAATCCGATCAAGACCGAGGCCTGGCAGTTCGCGGTGCCGTTCCTGGCGCAGAACCAGCTGCTGCTCAAGATCATCCGCGCCGAGCCGGTGCCGATGCAGGTCTGGGGAATCTACCTCGCCGCAAGCCTGGCGCTGGCCGCCCTGCTGTGGTTCGCCGCGGTGCGCCGCTACCAGCAGGAGAAGCTCGCGGTCTCGGGCTGAGGCTGCGCACTGGATGACGGCCCTTTTGCGGCGGTTCCACGAGCAGAAGCGGGCAACAGGCAACGGGCAACGGGCAACGGGCAACGGCAGGATGCCCGTTGCCTGGTGGAATGGCGCAGGCTGCCGGCGGCACCGACGCCGCAGCCGCGCAGTCCTGCGCGGGCCGTCATCCCCGCGCAAGGCCGGGGATCAAAGGACTTCGGCGCTCGAACGCGGGCGCTCCGGGACCGACCGGCCCTTCAGGCTGTGGCGACGCGCTTTCCGTTCCTGCCGAAGGTCGGCAAGTCCTCTCCTGATCGACACGATCTCCCAGTTCCGTTACGCCGCCTGCGGCGGGAACGGGTGACAACCGTACTGCTGGGTGTTCGTGCCGATCAGAAGGCCTCTTTCCCACGACAGCACAGGCGCTTTTCAGCAGCACCAAGCGTGGGTCGAGACCGTGCCTTTCAGTCTGTGAGAACAGGCACGCTGGATGACCCGCTGACCGGCGGTTGCGGCGCACGCCCGCGTTGGCGGGATGACGGCTTGTCCGCAGGGGCACGACGACATGACGGCAACCGGATCCCGTTGCCGAGCGCAGAAAAAAGCCCGGCGATTGCCGGGCTCTTCCGTTGCTGTGGTTGCCTCGCGCAACCGGTCGCCGGTCAGTTGGCGTTGCCGGGCGAGAAGCCGATGGTGCGGCGGGTGGTGACCGGCGCGCCGACCGGCTCGAAGCGCCAGCGACGGACCGCCGCCAGGGCTTCGCGGTCGAACGTGCGCGGCGGGTCGGCACGGACCACCCGGGCGTTGACCACGGAACCGTCGACGCCGACGGTGAACTCCACCTGCACTTCGCCGCTGGTACCAGCGCGCAGCGCATCGGCCGGATAGCGCGGCGCCGGCGTGCTGACCGGGCGCAGCTCGGCCGGTGCGGGTGCGGCCGGCGGCGGTGGTGCCTGCGCGGCCTGGCGC
>JAFAFY010000116.1 GCA_023423235.1 Pseudomonadota bacterium | reverse complement strand
CCACAGCCGCGGCAGGTAGACCAGGGCGATCACCACGACCGCGCCGCCCAGCAGGGCGTAACGGATCTTCGCCGCGCGGCTGAGCCGGCGTTTCGGCGGCGCGCTGTCGGCGGCGAACACCACGTCGGCCTGCGGCAGGTAGCCCCGGCGCGAGGGAAGCGACTGCAGCAGGCCGGCTTCGCGCAGCAGTTCGCGCGCGCGCGGCTGCTGGTCGGAGCGCACCACCCAGACCGCCGGGCGGTCGCCGGCAGGCGCGTCGCGGTAGCTGAAATTGCCGCGGCGGTTGCCCTTGTAGGAGCGGCTGTTGGTGATCTGCACCTCGATCCCGGCCTCGCGCAGCAGTGCGGCGACGCCTTCGACGTTTTCCAGCCGCGCACTGCTGAAGACTTGGCGCATGCGCTCAGCGCTCCTGCGGCGCGGGCGTGGCGACGCGGATCATGCCTTCCTGCGCGGTACTGGCGACCAGGCGGCCGTGGCGGTCGAAGATCTGGCCGCGGGCCAGGCCGCGGGCGTCCTGCGCGCTGGGGCTGTCGATCGAATACAGCAGCCAGTCGTCGACCCGGAACGGGCGGTGGAACCACAGCGCATGGTCGAGCGAGGCCATCTGCACGTTCGGCTGGTAGTAGCTGATGCCATGCGGAAAGGTCGCGGTGCCAAGCAGGTGGAAATCCGAGGCGTAGGCCAGCAGCGCGCGATGCAGCTCGGGCGCATCGCCGACCGGCGTCGACAGGCGGAACCAGACCTGGTGACAGGGCGGGCGCTTGCTGGGGTTGAGTTCGTCGCGCGGGCGCTGCCCGGGCATGACCACGTGGCGGAACTCGAACGGGCCGCTGCGGTCGAGCCAGCGCTGCACCTTGACCGGCAGCTTCGCCAGTACTTCCGCGGGCAGGGGGTCTCTCGGGGCCACGTCCTGGGGCGCGGGCACCTCGGGCATCGCCGCCTGGTGCTCGGCGCCCGATTCCTGCGCCTGGAACGAGGCCGCGCAGAAGAAGATCACCTTGCCGTGCTGGATCGCGGTGACCCGGCGCACCGAGAAGCTGCCGCCGTCGCGGGTGCGGTCCACGTCGTAGACGATCGGCGCCTCGACATCGCCGGCGCGCAGGAAATACGCATGCAGCGAGTGGGCCGGGCGCGGCTCGGTCATCGTCGCCTGCGCCGCCGACAGCGCCTGGCCCAGCACCTGGCCGCCGAACACGTACTTGGTGCCGATGTCGCGGCTCTGGCCGCGGAACAGGTTGTCCTCCAGCCGTTCCAGCGACAGCAGGTCGATCAGTTCGGACACGGGTGGCGTCATGGCGATGCAGGTGTGGCGGGGCGGGCCGGCGATTATAGAAGGCCGCTGCTGAAGCGCCGTGCCAGCGGCAACGGCGGGCGCCTGGAGATCAGGTAATGCGCTGCAGCCCGGCCGCGTCCAGCACCCGCGGCCACGGGAACAGCGGGCCGGGGTCGCGCTTGCGCGGTACGGTGCTGGCCGCATCGTCGCTGGCGGGCACGCGTTCGCGGTCCAGGTCCTCGTGGCCGGCAATCGCGCGCAGGTTGGGCAGGGTGGCGCGCAGGTGTGCCAGCAGTGCCAGCAGCGCCTCGATCTGCGCCCCGGTGTAGGCCTCGTCCATCGCCTGGTGGCGCGAATCGAGCCAGTGCGGGAAGCGGCCGCGGTTGACCAGCTCGATGCCGACCGCCTCGTGGTTGCGCCCACGCACATGGTGGGCGATTCGGGTCGCCGGCACGTATTCGACGATGCTGCCGTCGCGGTCGATGTACCAGTGGCCGCTGTTGCCGGTGCCCGATTGCGGATACAGCACGCGCTCGCCGTATTCGCGTGCGCTCGCCAGGTCCGGCAGCTCGGTGCAGTGGATCACCACCAAAGTGATGTCGCCGGGCTCGCGCAGCGCCAGCCGGTCCACGTAGGGCAGGGGTTGCCGGATGATCGGCGGTGCGGACGTGGGGGCGGGCATGGGCCCGGATGCTAGCATTCGCCCATGAAAAATCCGCCGCCAGAGTCCGCGCTGCACGCCTTGATGACGCAGTTTCCGCGTGCCGGACAGGTTGCCTGGATCGGCCTGCGGCCGGCACGCGACGTGCCGATGCAGGCGGTCGAATCCGCGAACGCCACCGCCGGCGCTGGCCTCGACGGCGACCGCTACACAGGCGGCAGCGGCAAGCGCGGCGTGACCCTGATCCAAGCCGAGCATCTGCCGGTGATCGCCGCGCTCAGCGGCCATGCCCAGGTCGCGCCGGCCACGCTGCGCCGCAATCTGGTGGTCTCGGGCATCCCGCTGATCGCGCTGAAGGGGCGCCGGTTCCGCATCGGCGCGCTGCTGCTGGAAGGGACCGAACCCTGCGATCCGTGCTCGCGCATGGAAGCCGCGCTCGGCCCCGGCGGCTACAACGCGATGCGTGGCATGGGCGGGCTGTGCGCGCGGATCCTCGAGGGCGGCACGCTGCGCCTTGGGGATACCGTCGCCTGGGTGGACGCATGAGCACGGCCGGCAACGGCTCGGCCGGTAAGGGCATGGCTGGCAAGGGCACGCACGGCCACGTGATCCTTTCGCACGGGTTCGAGAGCGGCCCGGACGCGACCAAGGTCACCGCGCTGGCCGAGGTGGCCGGGCGCCTGGGCTGGAGCCACGAGCGTCCGGACTACACCGATCTCGACGCCCGTCACGAGGTCAGCCGCCTGGGCGACGTGCCGGCGCGCGTGGAGCGGCTGTTGCGGCTGGCCAGCGCCGCGGCCGGGCGCGGCCCGCTGGTGCTGGCCGGTTCCAGCCTCGGCGCGTGGATTTCCGGGCATGTCTCGCGCCAGCTGCCGGTCGCGGGCCTGTTCCTGATGGCGCCGCCGGTGCGGCTGGACCCGGCGCATCCGCTGCAGGCGGCCGAGGTGCCGCTGTCGCTGGTGCATGGCTGGGGCGACGAACTGATTCCCGCGACCGATGTCGTCGGCTGGGCGGCCGCGCGCCGCGCGCGGTTGCTGCTGGTCGACGACGACCATCGCCTGGGTGCACACGTCGAGGCCTCGGCCGAGGCGTTCGCCGCGTTGCTGGCGTCGCTGTAGCCGCGCCTTTTCCATCGTGGCCTGGTGCCGGTGCGGATCGCATCGCGCGCCGGTTGCGACCCCGCCGCCGCAGTTCCTGGCTGGCGGCCCCGTTCCGTTCCCGAGGTGTCGCGTGACCGTCAAATTCTTCGCCAGCTGCGCCAAGGGGCTGGAGTACCTGCTCGCCGACGAGCTGCTGGCGCTGGGCTGCGCCAAGGCCAGTGCCACCGTGGCCGGCGTCAACGTTGAAGGCACGCTGCACGATGCCCAGCGCGCGGTGCTGTGGTCGCGCCTGGCCAGCCGCGTGCTGTGGCCGCTGGCCGACTACGCCTGCGCCGACGAGGACGCGCTCTACGCCGGCGCGCGCGCACTGCCGTGGCCCGAGCATCTGGATGCCACGATGACGCTTGCGGTCGATGCGCACGTCTCCGGGGATGCCATCACCCATGCACGCTATGCCGCGCAGCGGGTCAAGGACGCGGTGGTCGACAGCCTGCGCGAGCACGCCGGCACCCGCCCGGATGTCGATGTCGAGGCGCCGGACCTGCGCCTGAACCTGGTGGTGCGCAAGGGCCGCGCGATCCTGTCGGTGGACCTGGGCGGCGGCCCGCTGCACCGGCGCGGCTGGCGGCGCGCGCAGGGCGAGGCGCCGCTGAAGGAGAACCTGGCCGCGGCGGTGCTGCTGCGCGGCGGCTGGCCGGCGTTGTATGCCGGGGGCGGCAGTCTGCTGGACCCGATGTGCGGCAGCGGCACGCTGCTGATCGAGGGCGCGCTGATGGCCGCCGACGTGGCCCCGGGCCTGTCGCGCGAGGCGCAGGCTGCGCAGCCGGGGCGTCCGCCGTCGCGCTGGCGCGGGTTCGATGTCGCGCACTGGGCCGGGTTGCACGAGGATGCGC
>JAFAFY010000083.1 GCA_023423235.1 Pseudomonadota bacterium | reverse complement strand
GAGTAGATGTCGTAGTAGAAGCCGTCGTCGATGACCGGGCCGATGACCATCTTCGCGTCCGGGTACAGCTGCTTGACCGCATGCCCGACCAGGTGCGCGGTGGAGTGGCGGATGATCTCGACACCCTCCGGGTCCTTCGGCGTGAGGATCTGCAGCGTGGCGTCATGGTCGATGAGGTCGGAGGCGTCGACCTGGCGGCCGTCGACCTTGCCGGCGACGGTCGCCTTGGCCAGGCCCGGGCCGATCGACTGGGCGACCTCGAGCACGGAAACGGGATGGTCGAATTCGCGGCGGCTGCCGTCGGGGAGCGTGATGGTGATCATTGGGGAGCCGTGATTGGTGATTCGTGATGACCGGACATTCGTCCGTTGAAAGCGGTGATTCGTGGAAGCAGGGGCGGCTGGCTCTTTCGAATCACCAATCACCAATCACGAATCACCGCGCATCGCGCAAGAAAAAAGCGCCACACGGGCGCCTGGATGCAGGAGCCTGGGGGCGTTCAGCGCTGGGCGATGGTAGTGCTCATGTCGCACGCTCGGCCGGCGGGAGTCGCGGGCCACCTGTATCCGGGAAATACGAGTCGAGGATATTACCGCAGATGCCGGCGCCTTGGGCCGCCCGCCCGGCCTGCCGCGCCCTGCGCCGGTACCAGCTCGTTGGGCAGCGTCATGGCCTGCCGCTTGCCCGCGCGGGGCACGTCGTGGAGGGCGGCATGGCATGATCGGGCGGGTTTTCCGGACGCCGCCGCGCGATGACGATCAAGGGCAAGCCGACCTCGCTGGACATCGCCCACCTGGCCGGGGTGTCGCAGCCGACGGTTTCGCGCGCATTGCGCGGCCATCCGTCGGTCAACGCCGAGACCCGCGAGCGGATCCTGGCGATCGCCCGCGAGCTCAACTACAAGGTCGACAAGAACGCCTCGAACCTGCGCCGGCAGCAGTCCGGCACCCTGGCGCTGCTGCTGTTCGAGGACCCCACCAGCGACCAGTCGCACATCAATCCGTTCTTCCTGCCGATGCTCGGTTCGATCACCCGCGCCTGCGCGCGCCACGGGCAGGACCTGCTGATCTCGTTCCAGCAGCTCTCCGACGACTGGCATGCCGACTACGGCGACAGCCACAAGGCCGACGGGCTGATCCTGCTGGGCTACGGCGACTACCTGGCCTACCAGGGCAAGCTGCGCACGCTGGTCGAACAGGGCACCCAGTTCGTGCGCTGGGGTGCGGTGCTGCCCGACGAGCCGGGCCTGTCGATCGGCTGCGACAACGCCGGCGGCGGTGCGCAGGTCGGCGACCACCTGGCCGGGCTGGGGCGTCGCCGTATCGCCTTCCTCGGCGATGCCTCCAGCCGCTATCCCGAATTCCTCGACCGCTATCGCGGCTGCGACGCCGCCCTCGCCCGCCATGGCCTGGCGATGGACCCGGCACTGCAGGTCGATGCCGAGAGCGCCGAGGATTCGGGCCACGCCGCCGCCCAGGCGCTGCTGGCACGCGGGCAACCATTCGATGCGGTGTTCGCCGCCAGCGACCTGATCGCGATCGGCGCGATGCGCGCCTTCGCCAGCCACGGCCTGCGGATGCCTGCCGATATCGCCATCGCCGGCTTCGACGACATCCCGGCCGCGCGCATGACCACACCGGCACTGACCACCGTGGTGCAGGACACGCTGACCGCGGGCGAGCTGCTGGTCGATGCACTGATGCGCCTGGTCCAAGGCGAGCCGGCGGAAAGTCGGCGCCTGCCCACCACGCTGGTGGTGCGCGAATCGACGGCGGGGCACTAGCACGCCGGGACGTTATGAGGACCGGTCATCGCCGCGGACGGCGCTCCGGCGGTGTTGATTCCCGACGCGCGCACGTCCATGGACGAGCGGCGCTTCGAGCCATTGAAGAACGCCTCTCACCTGCGCGGGAATGCCCCGTCCTGAAGCGGGTTTCCCTCAACGCGGCGCGTCCGGCCCACCCAGGCGTCCCTGCATCAGCGTCTGCAGTCGCGACCGCAGCGCGGGCAAGGCGGGCACGTCGTCGCGAACCAGCACCCGCACGCCATGCGCCGGCACGTCGACACGCAGGCCATCGCGCGCCTGCACGATTGCGCCATCGAACCCGTCGCGCCATGCACCATCGTCGATCTGCGTCGCATCCAGCGACACCACCCACGCTGCGTCGCCCTTGTTGAGCAGCACCAGCGCCGTCTGGCGCACGTCGCCGTCGGCGAGCACGCGATAGAACGCGGCATGATCGCCTTGCAGCAGCAGTGGCAACTGCAGGCCGCGCTGCAGCGCCGGGGTGTCGCGGCGCTGGGTCGCGATGCGGGTCAGCGCGGCGTGGATCGGATGCGCGGCGCCGGCATCGACACGGTCCTGGCCGTAGTACGCACGGTTGCCGGCATGTTCGGCGCGGCCGCGCATGAAGCCGGTTTCCGAACCGTAGTAGACCACCGGGATGCCGCGCGCGGTGAACAGCCAGTTGTGCGCGTCGATGAAGCCGGCATCGCTGGCAGCCATGCGCGGCATGTCGTGGTTGTCGTAGAACGTCGCCAGATCGTAGGGATTGGCATACGGACCGCGCTGGAGATGCAGTGCGGGCGCGAGGCGCTCGAAGCCCTGGCCGCCGGCGAAGACCTCGTCCATCGCCTGCTTCATCGGGAAATCGAGCACGCTGATGCTCCCGTTCGCGGCCCAGGTGTGCTCGGCGATCTTGTCGGCGTTGTAGTCGAAGGCTTCGCCGAACATGAAGAAACCCGGATGCTGGCCGCGGATGCGGTCGGCGAAGCGCTTCCAGAAGTCGTGCGGCATCCAGGCGATGGTGTCGATGCGGAATGCGTCGGCGCCCTGCCCGATCCACTGTTCGTAGGCGCCGGCCAGATACTCGAACACCGCCGGATTGCCAGCGTCGAAATCCGACAGCTGGGCGAGGTTGCCGTCGAAGATCGAGCCGTCCTTCGCGTCGACCGGCCCGGTCGCGTTGTAGAACGCGTGCAGCGGATTGCCGGCCGGGTCCAGTTGCTGCGGCGGCAGGTTCTGGTGGTCGGCGATCAGCCGTCCGTCGGCATCGAAGATCTGGCCGAAGCCGGGCTGCGCCTGGGGCATGGTCCACGCCGGCGCGCCGTGGTTGCCGACGATGTCGAGCACGGTCTTGAGCCCGGCCGCGCGCATGCCGTCGGTGAAACCGCGGAAATCCAGGTCGTCGCTCGGCAGATGTTCGTCCACGCGGTAGAAGTTCGTGCCCCAGTAGCCGTGGTAGCCGGTCTTGCCGCGGTCGGTCAGCGAGCTGCCGCAGGAGATCGCATCGCCGCCGGTGAAGGCCTCGTCCGGGTTGTCGACGATCGGGGTGATCCACACCGCGCCAAAGCCCATGTCGCGGATGTAGCCGGCATTGTCCAGCACGCCGCGAAAATCGCCGCCGAGATAGCCGACGTTGCCGTCGATGCCGTCCGCGCAGCGCACCGGAATGTCGAACGTGCGCTGCGCCCCGCCCTGGTCGCGCTGGTCGTTGGCCGGGTCGCCGTTGACGAAGCGGTCGGTGACGACGAAGTAGACCGCGTGCGCGGCGAACGGCTCCTGCGTGCCATACAGCGCGAGGTCGGCGTCCGGCGATGCGCCGCCGACGCCGCCGCCCTGGCTGCAGGCCGTGCACAGCAGCGCAGCGATGGCGACGGTCAAGGGTCGGTGCATATCGACACTCCGTTCGGGATCAATGGGACGCCGCCAGGGCGGTCCGTTCGGACAACGGTCGCGCAACCCGCAGCACGCACAGCCCCGCCACCGCCAGGCTCACGCCCCCCAGCACCAGCACCCGCATCGGCTGGCCGTCGAACGCATGCCCGAGCAGGAAGCCCAGCGTGCTGACCGCGACCAGCTGCGGAATGACGATGAAAAAGTTGAAGATGCCCATGTACACGCCCATCTTCTCCGCCGGCAGGCTGTCGGACAGCAGCGCATACGGCAGCGACAGGATCGAGGCCCAGGCGAAACCGACGCCGACCATCGACAGCAGCAACCAGCGCGGATCGCCGACGAAGGCGATCGACACCAGGCCCGCGGCGCCGAGGAACAGGTTGACCAGGTGGGTCATGCGCAGGCCCAGCCGGCGCGCCATCCACGGGATCGAGATCGCCGCCAGCGCGGCAAAGCCGTTGTAGGCCGCGAACAGCACGCCGACCCAGTTGGCGCCGTCGTTGTAGGCCACCGATTGCGGATCGCTGCTGCCGTAATGCACCTGGGCGACGGCGGCGGTGGTGTAGATCCACATCGCGAACAGGCCCAACCAGGAGAAGAACTGCACCACCGCCAGCTGGCGCATCGCCACCGGCATGGTGTGCAGGTCGGCCGCGATCGTCGCCAGCATGCGCCGTGGTGCGAGCCGGGCGGCGACCAGCCGCAGCAGGCCGTAGCCCAGCGGCAGGCCCGCCAGCACGTAGAGCATACGGTCCCAGCCGAGCACATGGACCAGCACCACGCCGGCAAGGCCAGCCAGCAGCCACGGCAGCCCCCCGCCCGCGCCCGGCACCGGCGCATCTAAGGGCTGCAGCGCACCGGCCGGCTCGGCGTCTTCGAATGCGCGCAGCACTTCCGACGGATACTCGCGCGTGCGCAGCACCGTCCACAGCACCGCGAGCAGCAGCACCGCGCCGCCGAAATAGAACGCGTAGCGCACGGTGTCGGGCACTTCGCCCGGGCCGGCGGTGTTGGCGACGCCGAACTTCGCCAGCAGATAGGGCAGCGCGCTGGCGATCACCGAACCGACGCCGATGAAGAAGCTCTGCATCGCATAGCCGGTCGGGCGCTGGCGCGGCGCCAGCTGGTCGCCGACGAAAGCGCGGAACGGCTCCATCGACACGTTGAGCGAGGCGTCGAGCACCCACAGCGTGCCGGCGGCGATCCACAGCTCGGGCGAGTTGGGCATCACCAGCAGCGCGGCGGTGGAGAAGATCGCGCCCCACAGGAAATACGGGCGGCGCCGGCCCAGGCGCGTCCAGGTGCGGTCGGAGAAGTAGCCGATCACCGGCTGCACCAGCAGGCCCGTCAAGGGCGCTGCGATCCACAGGCCGGGCACCTGTTCCATGTCCGCGCCAAGGGTCTGGAAGATGCGGCTGACGTTGGCGTTCTGCAGCGCGAATCCGAACTGGATGCCCAGAAAGCCGAAGCACATGTTCCACATCTGCCAGAACGACAGTGGCGGTTTGCTGTTGCCCATCGCTGCGACGCCCCTCCCAAGGTCCGCTGCGCCATCACCCGTCGTGATGGCCGGGCCATGGTAGCGAGCGCCGGCGCTGCGGCGCCGATCTGCATACGTATTCATCGCATCCATGCCTGTGCCGCGCTTTCGCACACGGCGCAGCATCGACTAACGTCGCAGCGCCGCACGAGGCGGCGGGAGGCGAGGACGGCAATGGCGAACAGCCCGTGGTGGCGCGGCGCGGTGATCTACCAGATCTACCCGCGCAGCTTCATGGACAGCGACGGCGACGGCGTGGGCGACCTGCCCGGCATCATCGCGCGCCTCGACCACGTGGCCCGCCTGGGCGTGGATGCGATCTGGGTGTCGCCGTTCTTCCGCTCGCCGATGGCCGACTACGGCTACGACATCGCCGACCAGTGCGATGTCGACCCGATGTTCGGCACCCTGGCCGATTTCGATGCGTTGCTGGACAACGCGCATGCGCTCGGCCTGAAGGTCATGATCGACCAGGTGTTCAGCCATACCTCGATCGAGCACGCGTGGTTCCGCGAAAGCCGCGATTCGCGCGACAACCCCAAAGCCGACTGGTACGTCTGGGCCGATGCGAAGCCCGACGGCACACCGCCCAACAACTGGCTGTCGATCTTCGGCGGCCCCGCATGGAAATGGGAACCGCGCCGCCGGCAGTACTACCTGCACAACTTCCTCTCCAGCCAACCCGACCTCAACTTCCACAACCCGGACGTGCAGCAGGCCACGCTGGATTACGTGCGCTTCTGGCTGGACCGCGGCGTCGATGGTTTCCGCCTGGATTCGATCAACTTCTGCTTCCACGACCCGCAACTGCGCGACAACCCGCCCAAACCCGAAGCGCTGCGGGTGGGCCGCGGGTTTTCGCCCGACAACCCCTACGCATTCCAGTACCACTGGTACAACAACACGCAGCCGCAGAACATCGGCTTCATCGAACGTCTGCGCGCGTTGATGGACCAGTACGGTGACGTCGCTGCGCTGGGCGAGATCTCCGCCGAGGATTCGCTGGCGACCACGGCCGAGTACACCAGCGCCGGACGCCTGCACATGGGCTACAGCTTCGAACTGCTGGTCGATGATTTCAGCGCCGGCTACATTCGCGCCACGGTCGAGCGGCTGGAGGCGGCAATGACCGATGGCTGGCCGTGCTGGGCGATCTCCAACCATGACGTGCAGCGCGCGTTCACCCGCTGGGGCGGCGCGGCGCCACACGACGACTTTGCCAAGCAGCTGGTCGCGCTGCTGTGCACGTTGCGCGGCTCGGTCTGCCTGTACCAGGGCGAGGAACTGGGCCTGCCCGAGGCCGAGGTGCCGTTCGAACAATTGCGCGACCCCTACGGCATCACCTTCTGGCCCAATTTCAAGGGCCGCGATGGTTGCCGCACGCCACTGCCGTGGACCGGCGAGGCTGGCGCCGGCTTCACCGACGGCGCGCCGTGGCTGCCGATCCCCGACGCGCATCGCGCGCGCAGCGTGGCAGCGCAGGAAGCCGACGCGGACTCGGTACTGGCCGCCACGCGCCGGTTCCTGCATTGGCGCCGTGCGGTGCCGGCTCTGGTCTCCGGTGCGCAGCGTTTCCTGGATGCGCCCGAGCCGGTGCTCGCCCTGGTGCGTGGCGATGGCGATGCGCAGGTGCTCGCGGTGTTCAACCTCGGCACCGCGCCGGTGGCGTGGACGCTGCCGGCCGAGGCTGCGGATGCACGCCCGTTGCAGGGCTTCGGCCTGGCGGGTGGCACGCTTGACGGCATGACGCTGCGCCTGCCACCGCACGGGGTGTTCTTCGCCCGCCTGGCCTGATCGTACGAGGCAAGGCGCGCGCCGCGCCGGCTATGGGGAGGCCTTGTCCACGTCACCCCAGCTGCGCACGATGTCCGCGGGCACACCGACCCGCCGGCAGGCGCGCGGCGCGATGCCATCGGGCAACGCGGCACGGAACACCGGGGCCGCGGCGCGCAGCATCTGCGCGCAGGCGCGATGTCGCAGCCGTTGCACCGGCGTGATGCCCAGCAATGCCTCCGCCCAGGGCGGCAGCAACGCGGCACCGGCACCAAGGAACACTTCGCGCGACAGCGTGGCGCCCGGCACCGGCAGGCGCACGCGCCGCAGCACGCCGATCACCTCGCGCGAACGCGCATCGAAACGCAGCTGCGGGCGCACGCGCGCGAAGTAGCGCTCGACCTCCGCCGCGCTCGCCGGCACAGCTTCCGCGCCCAGCGCTTCGGCGACGCGGCGCGATTCGTCGTAGTAGCCATCGTCCAGCCACCCCGGCACGGACATGCCGGCGTAGGCGTGGAACCCCTGCAGGAACGCGTACGCCTCGGTGACATGCACCCAGGTCAGCAGCGCGGGATCGTCCGCGGCATATGGCACGCCATCTGCGGTGGTGCCACGTACCCGGGCGTGGATCGCCGCCACCCGCGCGATCAGCCGCTGCGCTTCGGCAGTGCCGGCATAAGTCGTGCCGGCGACGAACGCCGTGGTGCGCCGCAACCGGCCGACAAGATCGTCGCGGAAATCGGAATGGTCCCAGACACCGGCCAGCGCCCGTGGGTGCAGGGCCTGCAGCAGCAAGGCGCACAGCCCGCCCGCCAGCATGCCGGGAAAATCCGCATGCACGCGCCAGGTCACGCTGCGCGGGCCGAACAGGCCGGCATCGCCCGGCGGCACGTCGTAGTCGATGCCGCTCTGCCCGCGCGGGAACACGCCCAGCACCCAGCGCCGGATCGCGGCGGTCAGCGGTGCGGGCGTTGCGCGGTGCGAAGCGGTCATGCGCGCATGCTAGCGGAGCCACTCGACAACCGCGCACACCGGCCAGATGACAGGCGCTTGGCAGCCACGCCATGAATACGTATGCAGCGTGCGCCGCCGCGCAAACCCCGCGACTACCATGGCGGCGACCCTTCGGCATCCCGCAATTCCGCGATGGCACGCCGACGGTACAACTCGAAAAACAGCTGTCCGCTGGACACCCTTGGGAGGGGAGATGTCGAAGCTACACTGCAATCTGCTCAGCGCCGCGCTGTCGTCGGCACTGCTGGTGCTCGCGACCGGCGCGCATGCGCAAACCGCCACGCCGCAGACCGGCAATGCCGGCGCGCAGGACGACGACGCCGTCGATCTCGACGCGGTCAAGGTCACCGGCATCCGCCGCGGGATCGAGAGCGCGATCTCGGTCAAGCGCGATTCGTCCTCCATCGTCGAGGCGGTCTCGGCCGAGGACATCGGCAAGCTGCCCGACGTGAGCATCGCCGAATCGATCGCGCGCCTGCCCGGCCTGTCCGCGCAGCGCGTCGCCGGCCGCGCCCAGGTGATCAGCGTGCGCGGTCTTTCGCCCGACTTCGCCACCACGCTGCTCAACGGCCGCGAGATGGTCAGCACCGGCGACAACCGCAGCGTCGAGTTCGACCAGTACCCCTCGGAGC
>JAFAFY010000013.1 GCA_023423235.1 Pseudomonadota bacterium | reverse complement strand
CTCTGCCCGTGTCATCCGTCCCCGCCACCGCAACCTCCACATCCGCGCGCCGACAGCGCGAGGTGGCCGCGCGCGAGCAGGTGTTCCTCGACAAGGCCCAGGCGCTGATCCAGCGCGATGGCCTGCTGTCGCTGCAGATGGCCCGCATCGCCGACGAATGCGGCTTCGCCATCGGCACCCTGTACAAGCATTTCGCCAGCAAGGAAGACCTGCTGGTCGCACTCGCCACCCGCAACTGCCTGAGCAGGGTCGAACTGTTCGAACGCGCGGCAGGCTGGCACGGGCCGTCGCGCGAGAAGATGCTGGCAGTGACGCTGGCGGACCTGCTGATCATGCGCGAGCAGCCCGAGCACTTCCGCCTGGCGCAGTTCGTCTGGACCGACGTGGTCTGGGGCGCGGCATCGGAACAGAGCCGGCAGCGCGCACTCGAGGCCTTCGTCCCGCTGTGTGAACTGATCGACGGCATTGCCGCCGATGCCCGCGCCCATGGCGACCTGCCCGCACACGGCTCGGTGCCGGTCGCGGCCCTGACGATGGGCACATGGATGCTCACCGTCGGAACGCATACCCTTGCCCAGCAACAAGGCATGATCGACCCGCGCGTGGTGGGCGATCCCTACCGGTTGCTGGTGCGCCAGCTGCAGTACCTGCTCAACGGCTACGGCTGGCAACCGCTGTTCGATCCCGATGACGACGCGGCGCTCGATGCGCTGATCACCCGGGTTGGCCGCGCCGTATTCGACACCGACTGGCGCAGCATCGCGCCTGCCTTCCCGACTCCCTTCCCCTGACGGACCCCTGCCATGGCCCCGCCCAAATCCGAGCGCAAGCCTCGTCCGCGGCTGCGCATGTTCATCGTGCTGCTGATCACCCTGATCGTGTTCGGCGGCGTGTTCGCCGCCAAGGCGATCATGAACCGCGGCATGAACGCGTTCTTCGACGACATGCCGCAACCGGCAGTGGCCATCACCACCTTCGACGCGGAGCAGCAGCGTTGGGAGACGCCGCTGAGCGCGGTGGGCACCCTGGTCGCGGTCAACGGCACCGACGTCACCACCGAGGCCGGCGGCGTGGTCCGCAAGCTGTCGTTCGAGGCCGGCCAGCCGGTGAAGGCCGGCACGGTGCTGGTGGAACTCAACACCGACAATGAACTCGCGGTGCTGCGCGCCAGCGAGGCGGCAGCGCGCCTGGCCGTGGTCCAGCGCGACCGCTGGCAGGAACTGGGCCGCGACCAGTTGGTGTCCAAGGCCGAGGTGGAGGAGCGCGCGACCCAGGCGGCGACCGCGCTGGCCGAGGTCGAGGCGCAACGCGCGCTGATCGCGCAGAAGACCATCCGCGCGCCCTTCGACGGTGTGCTGGGCATCCGCAAGGTCAACCTGGGCCAGTACGTGGCACCGGGCAGCCCGATCGTCAACCTGCAGTCGCTCGACCCGATCTACCTGGACTTCTCGCTGCCCGAGCAGCAACTGCCGCTGGTGCGCGAGGGTGCCGACATCCAGGCCGCGGTCGACGCGCTGCCCGGGGAAAACTTCGCCGGCACGATCACGGCGATCGAGCCCTCGGTCGACCCGGCCACGCGCAATTTCCAGGTGCAGGCGACGCTGGCCAATCCCAACGGCAAGCTGCGACCGGGCGCCTTCGCGCGCGTGGGACTGTCGGTCGGCGGTCCGCGCGAGGTGGTGGTGATTCCGCAGACGGCCGTGACCTTCAATCCCTACGGCAATGCGGTGTACGTGGTCAGCGAGCGCCCGGCCGATGCCGACGCCGATGCCGATGCCAAGAAATCCGATGACGGCAAGGACGACGGCGCGACGCTGATCGTGCGCCAGCGCTTCATCCAGACCGGCGCCACCCGCGGCGACCTGATCGCGGTCACCGACGGCCTCAAGCCCGGCGAGCGCGTCGCCACCAGCGGCCTGCTGAAACTGCGCAACGATGCCGAGGTGACGATCAACAACCGCGTGCAGCCGGCCGCCGACGCCACGCCGACGCCGGAAAACCGCTAGCAACGTCGCCTCGCCCGGCGAGGCGCCAGACCGCCTTCCCTTCGACGGGAAGGCAAGGATGGGAACAGGGTCCACGACGCCATGCGGACCCCAGCCCCACGCCCCCACCCCACCCCTCGTCCGCGCGCGGCAGAGGCGGAGATGCAAACGATGAAATTCACCGACATCTTCATCAACAAGCCCGTGCTGGCGATCGTGGTCAGCCTGTTCATCCTGTTGTTCGGCCTGCGCGCGTTCTCCGAGCTCAACGTGCGCCAGTACCCCGAACTGCAGAATGCGGTGGTCAACGTCAGTACCACCTACTTCGGCGCCGACGCGGACCTGATCCAGGGCTTCATCACCACGCCGCTGGAACGCGAGGTCGCCAGCGCCGAGGGCATCGACTACATCACCTCCACCAGCTCCGCCGGTGTCAGCGTGATCCAGGCCTACATCCGCCTGGACTACGACCCCAACGAGGCGCTCACCCAGATCGCGGCCAAGGTCAACAAGCTGCGCAGCGAGATGCCCGCCGAATCCGAGGATCCGGTGATCGACCTGCAGCAGGGCCAGCAGGTGGCGGCGATGTACGTGTCGTTCTCCAGCGAGCAGCTCAACGACAACCAGATCACCGACTATCTCACCCGCGCGGTCGAGCCGAAGATCGCGACGATCCCGGGCGTGCAGCGTGCCGAGATCATGGGCCCGGGCTCGTTCGCGATGCGCGTGTGGCTCAAGCCCGACCGCATGACCGCGCTGGGCGTGACCGCAAGCGACGTCTACGCCGCGCTGCAGTCCAACAACGTGCTGTCCGCGCTGGGCTCGACCAAGGGCCAGATGGTGTCGGTGGACCTGACCGCGCGCACCGACCTGCGCACGCCGGAGGAATTCCGCGCACTGGTGGTGCGCGAGGCCGATGGCGCGATCGTGCGCCTGGGCGACATCGCCGACGTGGTCCTGGGGTCGGAGAACTACAACTCCTCGGTGCGCATCAACGGCGCCGCGGCGACGTTCATGGGCATCTATGTCTCACCCGACGCCAACGCACTGGACGTGATCCGCGACGTGCGCCGGACCTGGGACGAGGAGATCGTGCCGCAGCTGCCCGACGGCATCGACGCCACCATTCCCTACGACAGCACCGAGTCGATCCAGGACGGCATCAACGAGGTCATCCGCACGATCATCGAAGCGGTGATCATCGTCATCGTGGTGATCTACCTGTTCCTGGGCTCGCTGCGCAGCGTGCTGATTCCGGCGGTGACGGTGCCGCTGTCACTGGTCGGCGCGCTGTTCCTGATGCTGCTGATGGGCTTCACCATCAACCTGCTGACCCTGCTGGCGATGGTGCTGGCGATCGGCATCGTGGTGGACGACGCGATCATCGTGCTGGAGAACATCCATCGCCACATCGAGGAAGGCATGACGCCGCACGACGCGGCGATCCGCGGCGCGCGCGAGCTGGCCTGGCCGGTGGTGGCGATGACCACCACGCTGATCGCGGTGTACCTGCCGATCGGTTTCCAGGGCGGGCTGACCGGCGTGCTGTTCACCGAGTTCGCCTTCACCCTGGCCGGCGCGGTGCTGCTGTCGGGCATCATCGCGCTGACGCTGACCCCGATGATGTGCGCGCGCATCCTCAAGTCCAGCGCCGAGCACAGCAAGAGCCGGCTGGAACAGTGGCTCGACCGCCGCTTCGACAAGCTGCAGCACGGCTACCAGCGCAAGCTGCACAGCGCGCTGCAGACGCGCACGGTGATCCTGGTGTTCGGCGCGATCGTGCTGGTGTCGTGCGCGTTCCTGTACATCGGCGCGCCCAAGGAACCGGCGCCGGCCGAGGACGAGGGGTTCGTGTTCGCGATCGGCAGCGCCGATGCCGCCAGCACCCTGGACTACGTGGAGCGCTACACCGGCGAGATGACCGACGTGGTGTCGGAGATCCCGGAGATCAACGATTTCTTCCTGTTCAACGGCGGCTTCGGCGGCATGGGCGGCGCCAACAGCGCGATGGGCGGTTTCGTGATGAAGCCCTGGAGCCAGCGCGACCGCTCCACCAACCAGATCCTGCAGCAGGACCTGCAGCCCAAGCTGGCCGAGATCACCGGCCTGAACATCTTCGCCCTGATCCCGCCGTCGCTGCCCTCGGCCGGCGGCGATGGCGGCGGCGAGTTCGTGATCGGCGGCATCGGCTCGCTGGAGCAGCTCTCCGAACTGGCGACCGAGATCGTGGCGCGCGCGCAGGAAAGCCGCCGCTTCATCTTCCTCGACCAGGACCTGAAGATCGACAAGCCGCGCGTGGAGGTGCAGATCGACCGCGACAAGGCGGCGATGCTGGGCATCGACATGCGGACCCTGGCCGCGGACATGAGCGCGCTGCTGGCCGGTGGCTACGTCAACCGCTTCGCGATGGAGAACCGCTCCTACCGGGTGATCCCGCAGGTGCAACGCAGCGACCGCCTCAACGCCGAGCAGTTGGGCAACTACTACACCCGCACCCGCGACGGCGCGCTGATCCCGCTCTCGACGGTGATCACCCTGAAGGAAAGCGCGCAGCCGCAGTCGCTCAAGCGCTTCCAGCAGCTCAATGCGGTGGGCATCACCTTCATGCAGCGCCCGGGCGTGACCAAGGGCGAGGCATTGCGGGTGCTCGACGGGATCGCCGCAGACGTGCTGCCACAGGGCTACAGCGTGGATTACGCCGGCGAGTCGCGGCAGTTCAAGCAGGAAGGCACGACGATGCTGATCACCCTGGCCTTCGCGCTGATCATCATCTTCCTGGTGCTGGCCGCCCAGTTCGAGAGCTTCCGCGACGCGGTGATCATGCTGATGACGGTGCCGATGGCGATGAGCGGTGCGCTGCTGGTGGTCAACGCGCTCGCGCTGCTGGCCACGGTGCTGCAGTTCGCCGGCATCGAGGCCTTCCCCGGCATGAGCATCAACATCTATACCCAGGTCGGGCTGGTGACCCTGGTCGGCGTGATTTCCAAGCACGGCATCCTGATCGTGGAGTTCGCCAACAAGCTGCAGGCCAACGAAGGCCTGTCGAAGGCCGAGGCGATCGAGCAGGCCGCGGCGATCCGCCTGCGCCCGGTGCTGATGACCACCGCGGCGCTGGTGTTCGCGATGGTGCCGCTGCTGATCGCCAGCGGCCCCGGCGCGGCCGCGCGTTTCTCGATGGGCACGGTGATCGCCGCGGGCATGGCGATCGGCACCGCGTTCACGCTGTTCGTGCTGCCGGCGTTCTATCTGCTGCTGGCCCGCGACCACAGCCACGACCGCGATGCGGAAGCGGCCGATGTCCGGCAGGTGGACCATCGCGATGGCGACGATCTGGAACCGGCGCCGCAGGGGCATTGAGTTCCGGCGTCAGGCGACTCGGAAAAGGCGCGGCTTCGGTCGCGCCTTTTTCTTTGGATGGATCGAGTCGAACCGGATGGCGATGATGGGTGTCGCTGCGCTCTGCCCATCCGACGGCAGGAGTGCCGGCGCCTGTGCCGGATGGGTCGCGCGTCAGCGAAACCCCTCGCGCAACACGCTAAAGGCTCGCGATCCACTCCGGATCGAGCGGCAACATCGCAGGCAGGCGACTTCCGTCCGCAACGAACGGCAGCACGCCAAGGCATGGCGCCGGCAACGCGGCCGCCAGCAGTCCGATGTAGTCGTCGGCTCGCGCGAATTCCGGGTCGATGCGGTTGCCGATCCAGCCGACCAGCCGGCAGCCGTCGGCGGCGATCACGCGCGCAGTCAGCCGCGCATGGCTCAGGCAGCCGAGTTTCAGGCCGACCACCAGCACGACCGCGCCGCCGAGATGCCGGGCCAGATCGTGATGCTCCAGGCCCTCGGCCAGCGGTGCATCCCAGCCGCCGGCACCTTCCACCAGCACCACGTCCGCGCCATCGGCAAGCCGCGCATGCGCGGCATGCAGCGCGCCGACATCGACCCGCACGCCCGCTGCGATCGCCGCCAGCACCGGCGCCGTCGGCTCGGGCAGCGCGACCGGATTGATGTCGGCATACGCGGGACGCGGATGGCTCGCGGCCTGCAGCGCCAGTGCGTCCTCGTTGCGCCAGCGGCCGTCGATCCAGTCGCAACCGCTGGCCACCGGTTTCATCCCGACCGCGCGCAGGCCCGCCGCCCGCAATGCATGCAGCAGCGCCACGCTGGCATGGGTCTTGCCGATGCCGGTATCGGTGCCGGTCACCAGGAAGCTGCGTGTCTTCATGCAGCGCCCGGCGCCCGGTTCTCTTGCGCTTGGGTCTCCTGCATCTGCGCCTGACGCACCTGCGCCAGACGCGCGGCACTGCGCAGCGCATACCAGGGCATCAGGAACGCGAGGGCGCAGTAGATCAAGCCGGGCAGCCCTTGCCAGAGCGCGTTGTCCGGCAGCGGCAGCAGCGCCAGCACGACCGAGGCGAGTGCCGTGGTCATGAGCCAGGCCATGGCACCGGCCTCCTGCCGCAGCACGCAGCGTTCGACGGGGTCGAGCCCCAGCGCCTCGGCGCGGGCCAGTCCATGCCGGTTGAGCAGCAGCAGGATCAGCGACATTGCCGCGAAGCCCGCCCCATAGATCACGTACAGGCTGCCGAAACCTTCGGCGGCCGTGACCGGCAGCGGCGACGGCGCCCAGCCAAGCGTCAGGAAGTGCAAGGCCACGCCCATGATCAGGCGCAGCGGATAGACATAGAGCAGCGTGACGGCGACCAGCGACAGTCCCAGCAGCGCCGTCCGCCCGTCCGACAGCCCGGTGCGTCGGCTGAAGCGATGGTGCGTGGTCCAGAACATCGCCAGGATGGCGAAGCCGGCCAGGAAGGCCGGCGCGCGCCGCAGTGCATCCTGCAGCTCGGCAACGCTGGTGGGCATGGCATCGAACGAGATCACCAGCAGGGTGACCGCGAATGCGAAGGCCGCGTCGACGAAGGTCTCCACCCGCGTCGGCTGCAGGCCGCGCAGGCGAAAGCCGTCGTCATCGCGCGGCAGCGCCCCGACCGGCGGCGAGGACGTTGCCGACGCGCGGGAGGCCGCGGGCCCCGCTGGTACACTCCCTGTCATGTTCACACCGGCTCCCCTGGGCAGTACCAAACGCGAGCAGTATGCCGCGCTCGCCGCGCAGGCGCGCGCGCTGCTGCAGGGCGAGCGCGACCCGATCGCCAACGCCGCCAATTTCTCCGCGCTGCTCTACCACGCCCTGCCCGACCTCAACTGGGCGGGCTTCTACCTGTTCGACGGCACCGAGCTGGTGGTCGGCCCCTTCCAGGGCCTGCCGGCCTGCGTGCGCATCCCACTGCACAAGGGCGTGTGCGGCGCCGCGGCCACGACCCGGCAGACCCAGCGCATCGACGACGTGCACGCATTCCCCGGCCACATCGCCTGCGACAGCGCCTCGCGCTCGGAACTGGTGGTGCCCCTGCTCGCGCGCAGCGAGGACGGCGACGAACGTCTGCTGGGCGTGCTCGACCTCGACAGTCCGCTGCCCGCGCGTTTCGACGTTGAAGACCAGGCCGGTGTCGAGGCCCTCGCCGCCATCTACCTGGAATCGCTGCGATGACCGCACCGCTGAAACTGCGCAACATCGGCCCGAAGTCGGTGGCATGGCTGCGCCAGGTCGGCTTGCGCTCGCGCGAGGACCTGGCCGCTGCCGGTCCAGTCGATGCGTTCATGCGGGTCAAGCGCGCGGGCTTCAAACCCAGCCTCAACCTGCTGTACTCGCTGGAAGGCGCGCTGCAGGACTGCCACTGGCAGGAGGTACCCGACGCGCGCCGCCAGCAACTGGTGGAAGCGGCCGAGGCGGCGATCGCGCAGTTGCCCGCGCCACGTGGCCGCCCTGCCGCGGGTCCGGTGACCACCACCGTGCACGACGACGGCGGCATGGCCGAGCCGGGCCTGCCTGAGCCGGGCCTGTTCGACGCACCCGGGCGCGACTGAACCCAACGACGCGCCAGACCGACGCGCCGCCCGACGCCCAACCAGGTGCGTCGGCAAGGGAAAGCCCGGGCACCTCGGCATCTGCCCGTCATTCCCGCAAAAGCAGCGCCTTGGACAGGCGCATGCCCGGTCATCCAGCGACGTTCACGCCATTGAGGCCACAAACGCCGGATGCGTCGCCATGCGGCGGTTGAAACGCGCGTCGCCGTCGCGGGGACGACGACCGCTTCGGAGGTCAACCAGGCGCAAGGCCGAACCGCATCCAAGGACCGCGTACAATCCCACCCGCTTCGCGGTGATGCGTCGGCCTGCGCCGACGGATTGAAACGGGAAGCCGGTGACGACGCGCCCGCCGCGTCCATTCCGGCACTGCCCCCGCAACGGTAAGCGCGCATGGGAATCCGCAACCGCCACTGTGCCAATGGCATGGGAAGGCGCGGTTTCCCGGGCCGGCATGGCCCGGCGCGCAAGTCCGGAGACCGGCCACGAAGCCCGAACTGGTTGCGATGCGGCGGGCATCGTGGCGGCGTACCCGGCCCTGGCGGCCGGGCGTTGGCTTGTCCGCCTGCATTGCGATCTCCCCACCCCAAACCGCGTGCGCGGGTGCACGCGACTGGAGATTCCGATGCTGTTGCGCTGCCTGCCCGTGGCGATCCTTGCCGCACTCGTCCCGCCTGCCGCCGTTGCGGCCAATACGGCCGTTGCCGACGACCTGGACACCGTGTTCGTCACCGCCACGCGCACCGACAGCACCCTGCGCGACGCGCTGTCGCCGGCGCAGGTCATCGACCGCGCCGAGATCGAGCGCAGCCAGGCGCGCGACCTGCCGGCGCTGCTGCAAGGCCGCGCCGGCATCCAGATCGGCAACAGCGGCGGCCCGGGCAAGCTGACCTCGGTGTTCATGCGCGGCGCGGAATCCGACCACGTGCTGGTGCTGGTCGACGGTGTCCGCATCGGCAGCGCGACCGCCGGCATGGCCGCGATCCAGGACATCCCGGTCGACCAGATCGAACGTATCGAGATCGTCCGCGGCCCGCATTCCAGCCTGTACGGCGCGGAGGCGATCGGCGGCGTGATCCAGGTGTTCACCCGCAACCGCGACGGCGCCATTGCGCCCAGCGCGCGCATCGGCATCGGCAGCAACGGCCTGCGCGAAGCCAGCGCCGGCATAGGCGGCCGCAGCGGCCGGGGCTGGTTCGGGGTCGACGCCTCGTTCCAGCGCACCGACGGCATCGACGCCTGCCGCGGCTCGGGCACCCTGTTCCAGGGCTGCTTCGTCGACGAACCCGACCGCGACGGCTACCGCAACCGCGCCTTCAACCTGCGCGCCGGCGTGTCGCTGTCCGACGGCCTGACGCTGGAAGGCCACGCCCTGCGCGCCGATGCCTTCAACCAGTTCGACGGCAGCATCTTCGGCGGCAACGAGGCCGACAACGTGCAGCAAGTGGCCGGCGCCAAACTGACCTACGCGCCGTCGGACGTGGTGCGCCTGACCGCGCAGGCGGGCCGTGCCGACGACAAGTCGAGCACCTATTTCCGCGACGCCGGCAGCGGCCTGCGCAGCGATGTCGGCCGCATCGACACCCGCCGCAACACCGCCTCGGTGCAGGCGGACTTCGGCCTGGCCGAGACCCAGGAGCTGAGCCTGGGCATCGACTGGCAGTCCGACCACGTCGACAGCGAGACCGCCTACGCCGTGACCTCGCGCGACAACCTGGCGACCTTCGTCGAGTACCAGGGCCGCTTCGGCGCGCACCGCCTGCAGGCCAGCGCGCGCCACGACGACAACCAGCAGTTCGGCGGCCACGCCACCGGCAACCTCGGCTGGGGCATGGACCTGGGCCGCGGCTTGCGCCTGGCCGCCACCGTCGGCACCGGCTTCAAGGCGCCGACCTTCAACGACCTGTACTTCCCCGGCTCGGAAAGCCCGGACCTCAAGCCCGAACGCGCCAGGAGCGCCAACCTCGGCATCGCCCAGCATGCCGACACCTGGCGCTGGTCGCTGGACGTGTTCGAAAGCCGCATCGAGGACCTGATCGTGTTCGTCTATCCGCCGCCGGACTACATCGGCACCGGCGCCAACATCGACCAGGCCCGCATCCGCGGCGCCGAGCTGAGCGCCGGCGCGACCTTGGCCGGCTGGGCGCTGTCCACCGAGCTGAGCCACGTCGACCCGCGCGACCACAGCGACGGCGCCAACCGCGACAAGCTGCTGGCGCGCCGCGCGCGCAACAGCGGCCGCCTGGACATCGACCGCGGCTTCGGCGACTTCGGCATCGGCGCCACCGTGCGCGGCGCCAGCCATCGCTACGACAACCCGGCCAATACCGTGCGCGTGGCCGGCTACGGCACCATCGACCTGCGCGCCGCATGGGAATTCCACTCGGGCTGGCGCCTGGAGGCGCGGGCGACCAACCTGCTCGACAAGGACTACGAAACCGTGGCCTGGTACCGCCAGCCCGGCCGCGAATACGGCCTGGCACTGCGCTGGGCGCCGGCGGCGCGCTGAAGCGCCGCGCGGGTGCATCCGGTGTCGGAACGCAGCGCCTGCATTCCGACACCACACCGGCCGGCCCGATTGCTCTGGCCGGTCGACCTCCGGGACCGCAGCCGGCGGCATTTGATTCGCGTGGCATCCCCGCCCGGCAACAACCTTCAGCCCGTCCCCGTGCAAGCACGCGCGGCGGGCACTGCCGCAGCACCTTCGGCATGACTCGGCAACGACATCACGCCGCTGCGCGGCACCGACGGCATGACCGCATCGGCACGGCCACGCCCGCCGATGTTTATTGGTAGTACCAATATTTCAAATGACCAGACCACGCCTTTGGTCGAGTTGCCCGCACCCGCGTTATCGCGTCTAATCCAGGCCGCACGACGCCTGACGCCTGATTTATTGGTCATACCAATAGACGCCAGCTGCGCTTGATCCGCGCATGCCCGTGCCCACAGCGACCCGCGGATGCGGGCCGTCCCTGCCCCGCTTCACGGGAGTAACGCGCGCATGCAGCCCTGGCCCCAGCTCTACGACCCCGCCGGCAATCTGTGGATCTCCAGCGCGATCGCGCTGATCCCGATCGCGTTCTTCTTCTTCGCCCTGGTCGTCGCCCGGCTCAAGGGCTGGCTGGCGGGCACCCTGACGGTGGCACTCGCGCTCGCGGTGGCGCTGCTGTTCTATCGCATGCCGGTCGACCGCGCGCTGGCTTCGGCGGTGTACGGCTTCTTCTACGGGTTGTGGCCGATCGCCTGGATCATCATCGGCGCGGTGTTCCTCTACAAGATCTCGGTGCGGACCGGGCAGTTCGACATCATCCGCGCCTCGATCCTGTCGATCAGCGAGGACCAGCGCCTGCAGATGCTGCTGGTGGGATTCGCCTTCGGTGCGTTTCTGGAGGGCGCCGCCGGCTTCGGCGCGCCGGTGGCGATCACCGCGGCGCTGCTGGTCGGGCTAGGTTTCAAGCCGCTTTACGCAGCCGGCCTGTGCCTGATCGCCAACACCGCGCCGGTGGCGTTCGGGGCGATGGGCATCCCGATCATCGTCGCCGGCCAGGTCACCGGGCTGGAGGCGTTCGAGATCGGCCAGATGGCCGGGCGCCAGCTGCCGTTCCTGACCATCATCGTGCTGTTCTGGATCATGGCGATCATGGACGGCTGGCGCGGCATCAAGGAAACCTGGCCGGCGGTGCTGGTGGGCGGCGGCTCGTTCGCCATCGTCCAGTTCCTGACCTCCAACTACATCGGCCCGGAACTGCCCGACATCACCTCGGCGATCGCCTCGCTGGTGTGCCTGACGCTGTTCCTGCGGGTGTGGCAACCCAAACGGATCTTCCGCTTCGAGGACCAGGACGCGGACGAGGCCAAGGCTGCTGCCCCCGTAGCGACTGCCGGCATCGCGCATGCCGCAACTGCCCCCGCCGCCGCGACCGCTGCCGTCATCGCGCCGCCCGCGCGCCCCGCCACCGCGGCGATCATCAAGGCCTGGTCGCCCTTCATCATCCTCACGGTGATGGTCTCGATCTGGAGCATCAAGCCCTTCAAGGCGCTGTTCGCCGCCGGCGGTGCGCTGGAGCAGTGGGTGCTGGCGGTGCCGGTGCCGTTCCTGCACCACCTGGTCGACAAGATGCCGCCGATCGTCGCCGAGGCCGCGCCCTACGATGCGGTCTACCGGTTCGACTGGTTCTCGGCCACCGGCACCGCGATCCTGATCGCGGCGCTGCTGTCGGTCGCGCTGCTGCGCATGCGCCCGGCGCACGCCGTTGCCACCTTCGGCGAGACGCTGCGCGAGCTGCGCACGCCGATCTACTCCATCGGCATGGTGCTGGCGTTCGCGTTCATCGCCAACTACTCGGGGCTGTCGGCGACATTGGCCCTGGCGCTGGCACACACCGGCGATGCCTTCACCTTCTTCTCGCCGTTCCTGGGCTGGCTGGGCGTGTTCCTGACCGGTTCCGACACTTCGGCCAACGCCCTGTTCGCCGCGTTGCAGGCCAACACCGCACGCCAGATCGGGGTGCCCGAAGTGCTGCTGGTCGCGGCCAATACCACCGGCGGCGTCACCGGCAAGATGATCTCGCCGCAGTCGATCGCCATCGCCTGCGCCGCGGTCGGGCTGGCGGGCCGCGAATCCGACCTGTTCCGCTTCACCGTCAAGCACAGCCTGGTGTTCGCGGCGATGGTCGGCGTCATCACCACGCTGCAGGCGCACGTGCTGACCTGGATGATCCCGGGATGAGCCAGGCCGCCGACCTCGCCCCTCACACCCCCGGCGACGCGCAGGCCGCGACGCGCCCGCGCCTGGCCGACCGGGTGGTGGCGCAGCTGCAGGCGTTGATCCGGGATCGCGGCCTGCAGCCCGGCGACCGCCTGCCGGCCGAACGCGCGTTGGCGCTGGAACTCGGCATCTCGCGCACCGCGCTGCGCGAGGCCATCGCGCGGCTGTCGAGCCAGAGCGTGCTGCGCGCGCGCCAGGGCGGCGGCACCTATGTGGCAGATATCCCCGCGCAGGACGCCACCCAGCCGCTTGCTCCCTATCTCACGGTGTTCCGCAGCGACCCGGAGTATCGCTTCGACGTGCTGGAGATCCGCCACGGCCTGGAAGGCATGGCCGCCTGGCATGCCGCGCTGCGGGCGACGCCGGAGGACCACACGCGCATCGCCGCGGCCTTCGACGCGATGCTGGCCGTGCATGGCCACGACGACCCGGCCGGCGAGGCGCGCGCCGATGCGGCGTTCCACCTGTCGATCGCCGAGGCCTCGCACAACCTGGTGCTGCTGCAGGTCATGCGCGGCCTGTTCGAGCTGCTGCAGACCAACATCTCGCAGAGCCGCGAAAAGCTGTATCTGTCGCCGCGCACCTTCGCGCCGCTGTCGGTGCAGCACCGCGAGATGCGCGACGCGGTGCTGGCCGGCGACCCCGAACGCGCGCGCGCCGCCGCGCATGCCCATCTCGAATTCGTGCACACCTCGCTGCGCGAACTCGACGCCGACGAGGCGCGCCGCGCGCGCGCCTCGCGCCTGCCCCCCTCGCACAGCTGAGGCGCCCGCCGATGATCATCTCCGCCTCCACCGATTACCGCGCCGCCGCGCAGTCGCGACTGCCGCCGTTCCTGTTCCACTACATCGACGGCGGCGCCTATGCCGAGCACACCCTGCGCCGCAACGTCCGCGACCTCGAGGACATCGCGCTGCGCCAGCGCATCCTGCGCGACATGGCCGAACTCGACCTGTCGACCGAGCTGTTCGGCGAACGCCTCGCCTTCCCCGCCGCGCTGGCGCCGGTCGGCCTGACCGGCATGTACGCGCGCCGCGGCGAAGTGCAGGCCGCGCGCGCGGCCGCGGCCGCCGGGATTCCGTTCACCCTGTCGACGGTCTCGGTGTGCCCGATCGAGGAAGTGGCGCCGGCCATCGACCGCCCGATGTGGTTCCAGCTCTACGTGCTCAAGGACCGCGGCTTCATGCGCAATGCGCTGGAACGCGCGCAGGCCGCCGGCTGCAGCACGCTGGTGTTCACCGTCGACATGCCCACGCCCGGCGCGCGCTACCGCGATGCGCACTCGGGCATGAGTGGGCCCAACGCCCCGCTGCGACGCATGCTGCAGGCCGTCACCCATCCGCACTGGGCTTGGGACGTGGGCCTGCGCGGGCGTCCGCACGATCTGGGCAACATCTCGCGCTACCGCGGCCACCCGACCGGCCTTGCCGACTACATCGGCTGGCTGGGCGCCAACTTCGACCCGTCGATCTCGTGGCAGGACCTGGAATGGATCCGCGAGTTCTGGACCGGGCCGATGGTGATCAAGGGCATCCTCGACCCGGACGACGCGCGCGATGCGGTGCGTTTCGGTGCCGACGGCATCGTGGTCTCCAACCACGGCGGCCGCCAGCTCGACGGCGTGCTGTCGACCGCGCGCGCACTGCCGGCGATCGCCGATGCGGTCAAGGGCGATCTGAAAGTGCTGGTCGATTCCGGCGTGCGCAACGGCCTGGACATCGTGCGCATGCTCGCGCTCGGCGCCGATACCGTGCTGCTGGGCCGCGCGTTCGTCTATGCGCTGGCCGCGGCCGGCGAGGCCGGCGTCGCCAACCTGCTCGACCTGCTGCAGAAGGAGATGCGCGTGGCGATGACCCTGACCGGCGCCCGCACCGTGGCCGACATCGGCCGCCATTCGCTGGCCACCGTGACCCGCGAATCGATGGTATCGCCATGACCGGCGCCGCCCCTGCAGTGACCGAAGACGACCTGCTCCAGCGGCTGCGTGGCGCCGTCGGCGCCGCCCACGTGCTGACCGGCGACAAGGCCACGCGCCGCTATCGCAAGGGCTACCGTTTCGGCGATGGCCCGCTGCTCGCCGTCGCGGTGCCCGGCAGCCTGGTCGAGATGTGGCGGGTGCTGCAGGCCGTGGTCGATGCCGGCCGCATCGTCATCATGCAGGCGGCCAACACCGGGCTCACCGGCGGCTCCACGCCCGACGGCGACGCCTACGACCGCGACATCGTGCTGGTCAGCACCCGGCGCATGGCCGGCGTGCAACTGCTGCACGAGGGCCGCCAGGTGGTCTGCCTGCCCGGGGCCACGCTCGACCGGCTGGAGAATACGCTGGCACCGCTCGGCCGCGAGCCGCATTCGGTGATCGGCTCCTCGTGCATCGGCGCCTCGGTGCTGGGCGGCATCTGCAACAACTCCGGTGGCGCGCTGGTGCGGCGCGGCCCCGCGTACACCGAGCTGGCGCTGTTCGCGAAGGTCGGCGCCGACGGCGCGCTGCACCTGGTCAACCACCTGGGCATCGCCCTGGGCGACGATCCGGAGACCATCCTCACCCGGCTGCAGGCGGGCGACTACGGCCCCGGCGACATCCGCGACGATCCCACGCGCGCGGCCTCGGACACGCGCTATGCGCGCGACGTGCGCGATGTCGACGCCGACACGCCGGCGCGCTTCAACGCCGATCCCTCGCGGCTGCACGAGGCCGCAGGTTCCGCCGGGCGGCTGGCGGTGTTCGCGGTGCGCCTGGACACCTTCGCGCGCGAGGACGCGACCGTGTTCTACATCGGCAGCAACGACCCGGACGATCTGACCGAACTCCGCCGCCAGCTGCTCACCGCCCCGGGCGAACTGCCGATCTCGGGCGAGTACATCCACCGCGACGCCTTCGACATCGGCGCGAAGTACGGCAAGGACGTGTTCCTGCTGATCGACCGCTTCGGCACCGACAAGGTGCCGGCGGCATTCGCGCTCAAGAGCCGCATCGACGGCTGGTTCGAGCGCATCGGCCTGCGCGGGGTCACCGACCACGTGATGCAGGCGATGGTCGCGCTGCTGCCCGACCACCTGCCCGCACGCATCCGCGGTTTCCGTGCGCGTTACGAGCACCACCTGCTGCTCAAGGTCGGCGCCGGCAATGCGGACGCCACCGCGGCGCTGCTGGCACGGCAGTTCGACGGCCGCGACAGCGGCGACTGGTTCCGCTGCGAGGCCGACGAAGGGCGCAAGGCCTTCCTGCACCGCTTCGCCGTCGCCGGCGCGGCGGTGCGCTATCGCGAGACCCACCGCCGCAGCGTCGCCGATATCGTCGCCCTGGACATCGCCCTGCGCCGCAACGACCGCGACTGGGTGGAAACCCTGCCGCCGGAGATCGAGCAGGCGCTGGTGGCCAGGCTCTACTACGGCCACTTCTTCTGCCACGTGTTCCACCAGGACTACATCGTCCGCAAGGGCCACGACCCGCTGGGAATCGAACACGCGATGTGGGCGCTGCTCGACGCGCGCCGCGCCGAGTACCCGGCCGAGCACAACGTCGGCCACCTCTACCGCGCCAAGCCCGCGCTGGCCGCGTTCTATCGCCAGCTCGACCCGACCAACAGCTTCAATCCGGGCATCGGCCAGACGCCGCGCGGCGCCCACTGGCGCGACTGCGATTGTCCGCACTGAGCGTGGTTTGCTGCAGGAAAAAGCCCCGCTTTGCGGGGCTTTTCCGTCATGCCGGGCTCGACCAGGCCGTCAGGCCGCGAGCAGATGCTTCAGCAACGCAGGAATGCCCGACGAGGCCGCCGCGACGTTGTCGAGCACGTCCTCGAAGGTGATGACCTCGTCGATCTGCGGCCCGGCGCCGGCGGCCCAGTTGGCGACGATCGCCAGGCACGCGTAGTCGAGCCCGAGTTCACGCGCCAGGCCCGCTTCCGGCATGCCGGTCATGCCGACCAGATCGCAACCGTCGCGGCGCATGCGCGCGATTTCGGCGCGCGTTTCCAGCCGCGGCCCCTGGGTGGCGCCGTAGCAGCCGCCATCGACCAGCGCCACCCCGGCGCCGCGCGCGGCATCGAGCACCGCGCTGCGCAGCGCCGGCGTGTACGGATCACCGAAGTCCACGTGCAGCACTTCGCTGCCGCGGCCATCGTCGACGTCGCCCTCGCAGAAGGTCGACACCCGGCCCCAGGTGTAGTCGATCAGCTGGTCCGGGCAGGCCAGCACGCGCGGCGCAAAGCGCTCGGTGATGCCGCCCACGGTGTTCAGTGCCAGCACCCGGCGCGCGCCCAGCGCATGCAGCGCGGCAAGATTGGCGCGGTAGTTGACCTTGTGCGGCGGCACCGAATGCCCTTCCCCATGCCGCGCCAGGAACGCCACGCGCAGGCCGCCCAGGGTGCCGATGCGCAGCGGCCCCGACGGCGCGCCGTAGTGCGTCTCGGGCTGGTGGGTCTGCACGTCCTGCAGCTCGGCCAGCCGGTACAGGCCGGTGCCGCCGATGACGGCCAGATCGATGGTGCCAGCCATGCCAATGCTCCCGTGTGCGTGGCGCTTGGCGCTTATTCCGCCAGCGCGTAGATGGCCGGCAGGTTGCGGCCCTGCTCGTGGAAATCCATGCCGTAGCCGAATACGTAGCGGTCGGGCACGCTGACGCCGGCGTAGTCGGCCTCCACGTCCTCGACCCGGCGGTCATGGTCCTTGGTCGCCAGCACCGCGATGCGCACGTCGCTGGCGCCCTGGTCCTCGCACCAGTGCTTGACCACCTTGAGCGTGTGGCCCTCGTCGAGGATGTCGTCGACCAGCAGCACGCGCCGGCCCTGCAGCGGCGTTGCCGGGCGATGCAGCCAGGCCAGCCCGGAACCGACCGTGTTGCCGCGGTAACGGGTGGCGTGCAGGTAGTCGAGTTCCAGGTCGAGCTCGTTCTCGCCCAGCGCCAGTGCCAGCTGCGCGGCGAACAGCATGCCGCCGTGCATGACGGTCAGGAACACCGGCGGCTGTTCGTCGTCGCCGTAGTCGTCGGCGATGTCCTCGGCCATCGCCTCGATGGCATCCTCGAGCTGCTCGCGGTCGAAGATCAGGTCGGCGGTGTCGAGCACGTCGTCGAGGCGCGGAATGTTCATGCCAGGTCTCCCAGTCGGCCCTGCACCGGGCCGTAGTCGTTGCTGGCCAGCAGGCCGTCCCAGCCGAGCGCACCGCGCCCGATCAGGCCGATCAGCGCCATCGTATTGAGCTTGCGGCCTTCGACCGCGGCCAGCGATTCGGCCACCAGCTCCGGATGGCAGACCAGCACCACGTCGCAGCCGGCGTCCAGGTGCGCATCGACGCGCGCCTTGATGCCGCCGGCCGAGAACGCCGCGGCCATGCCGATGTCGTCGGAGAACACCACGCCGCGGAAGCCCATTTCCTGGCGCAGGATCTCGTTGATCCAGCGCGGCGAATAGCCGGCCGGTTCGGGCGCGACCTGCGGGTAGACCACGTGCGCCAGCATCACCGCATCCGCGCCGGCGTCGATCCCGGCGGCGAACGGCACCAGGTCGTGGGCGCGGATGTCATCGAGGCTGCGGTTGTCGACGGCCTCGTCGAAATGGGTGTCCTCGCGCACCGAGCCGTGCCCGGGGAAATGCTTGAGCGTGGCGGCCATGCCGGCCTCGTGCATGCCGTCGATGTAGGCGCGAGTCAGCGCCGCGACCACCTGCGGATCCTCGGAGAACGCGCGGTTGCCGATCGCCAGGTTGCCGTGGCCGACATCGACCACCGGCGCGAAGCTCAGGTCGACGTGGGTGGCGCGGATCTCGCTGGCCATCAGCCAGGCATGCTCGCGCGCCAGTGCCAGCGCGGCTTGCGGATCGGCGCGGTACTGCGCATCGAAGCCGGCCAGCGGCGGCAGCGCGGTGAAGCCGTCCTGGAAACGCTGCACGCGCCCGCCTTCCTGGTCGACGCAGACCAGTTGCGGCCGCGGCGAGGCCGCGCGGATGGCGTCGGCCAGTTCGGTCACCTGCGCGCGCGAGGCGAAATTGCGCTTGAACAGGATCACGCCGCCGCAGGCATCGTGCTGCAGCCAGTCGCGCTCCTGCGCGGTGAGTTCGGTGCCGGCCACGCCGATCACGAGCATGCGTCAATCTCCATCATGCGCCCGATGGCGCAGGTGCACATTGTCGCAGATGCGGCGCGTCAGGGCCGCGGGCGCGGGTCCGGGATTCAGACCCGGCAACCGTCCGGGCCGCAGTCATGCCCAGGATCGGAATCGAAGTCATCCACGGCGGCGTCCTGCGCGTCGCCGCCATGCCGGTCGGCTTCGCTCGCGACGGGATTGCCCGGCGCCGCCGCAGCCAGCGCCTGGCGCAGGGCCGCGGCGAAAGCTTCCGGCGACTGCGCGCCCTGCACCGCCAGGCGGCCGTCGATGACGAAGGTCGGCACCGCGCGGATGCCCATCGCCTGGGCCTGGGTGATCGCGGCACGGACCTCGGCCAGACCTTCGCTGCCTGCCAGCAATGCGCGCACGCGCGCCTCCGGCAGCCCGCCAGCAGCGCCCGCGGCGACCAGCACCTCGGGATCGGCCAGGTTGCGGCCCTCGGCAAAATGCGCGTGGAACAGCGCCTCGCCGACGGCATCCGCATCGCCCTCGCGCGCGGCGAGCGCCAGCAGCCGGTGCGCGGGCAGCGTGGTCACGCGTACCTGGCCGCGATCGAAATCGAACGGCAGGCCCTCGGCACGCGCGGTGGCCTGGGTGCTGCCCAGGATCTCGGCGGTCCGCGCCGGACCACCGAACTTCTGCGCATAGGCCTCGCGCAGCGGCACCGGGGTCGCATCGGCGTCGGGATCGAGCTGGTAGGGATGCCAGTGCACGTCGATCGCCGGCGCGTCCTCGCCCAGCAGGGCGATGCCGCGTTGCAGTCGACGCTTGCCGATCCAGCACCAGGGGCAGACCACGTCGGACCAGATATCGATTCTCATGGCGACATCATGGGGTTGCGGCGCGGACGGACAAGCACCGTCAGCGGTCCGCTTCGTCCCAGTTGGCGTAAGGATGCGAGGCCAGCGCCAGGTTGTAGTAGCGCGACGCATCGGTGACCTCGGCGCCAGCCCAGGACGGCCGTGCGAACACCTCGTCGGCGTCGGCCAGTTCGATCTCGGCCACCACGAGCCCGGCGTTTTCGCCGAGGAACTCGTCGACTTCCCACAGATGGCCCTCGTGGCGCACGTAGTGGCGGCGCTTCTCGATCCGCCCGCCCACGCACAGCTGCAGCAGCGAGCGCGCCTCGTCGACATCCATCGGCAGCTCGTACTCCTGCCGGGTGTGGCCCAGCGTGCGCGACTTGATGTTGAGGAACGCGCGCGCGCCCTCGATACGCACCCGCACCGAGGCCTTTTGCGCGCCGCTTTCCACCGCGGCCAGGTCGTTGAGATAGCCCTGCGCCATCGGCACCACGTCATGCGCCGCGGCCCGCCAGGCGTCGGAGGTCACCAGGAATTTGCGTTCGATCTCGATGCCCATGGCAGGTCCGGGATTGGGGATTGGGGATTGGGGATTGGGGATCCTGATTAGCACGAACCTTCAGCAACACGGTTCTACCCCCTCCCCCGCATGCGGGGGAGGGTTGGGGTGGGGGCAAAGCAGCCCGCATCCGCCCTCCGGGCACCTTCTCCCGCACGCGGGAGAAGGGAGACTGAAAGATCGTGCCAATCAGGTTGGGGATGGGTAGTGGGCACCGGACGCGATCCGTTGTCCAGAACACCCGAATCACGAATCACGAATCCCGAATCACGAATCCCGAATCCCGATGGAGAACTACGGCTTCTCGAACAACGCGATCGACTCGACGTGCGCGGTCTGCGGGAACATGTCCATCACCCCGGCCGCGCGCAGGGTCCAGCCGCGCTCCTTGACCAGGTAGCCGGCATCGCGCGCCAGCGACGCGGGGTGGCAGCTGACGTAGACGATCCGCCGCAGGCCCTTGAGCGGCAGTTGCCGCAGCACCGCATCGGCGCCCGAGCGCGGCGGGTCGAGCAGCAGGGTGTCGAACCCGGCGCGCATCCACGGCGCGCGCGACTGGTCCTGGGTCAGGTCAGCGGCGAAGAAACTGGCGTTGTCCAGGCCGTTGTGGGCGGCGTTCTCGCGGGCGCGCGCCACCAGCCCGGCCTCGCCTTCCACGCCGACCACCTCGCGCACCCGGCGCGCCAGCGGCAGGGTGAAATTGCCCAGGCCGCAGAACAGGTCCAGCACCCGGTCCTCGGGCCGCACGTCGAGCAGTTCCATGGTCCGCGCGATCATGTTCTCGTTGAGCCCGGCATTGACCTGGATGAAATCCAGCGGCCGGAACTGCAGCTGCACGTCCCACTGCGGCAGGCGGAACGCCAGCTGCGGCGCCTCGGGCCACAGCGCATGCACGCTGTCGATGCCGCCGGGCTGCAGGAAGATCGCGAACCGGTGCGCCTGGCCGAACGCGGCCAGCGCCGCCAGGTCGGACTCGACCAGCGGCTGCAGATGCCGGAACACCAGCGCCACGCCGTCGAAATCGGCGGTCGCATCGCCGGCGATGAACTCGATCTGCGGGATCAGGCTGCGCGCGGCCAGGCCGTCGATCAGCGCGGAGAGCGCGGGGATCACCGCCGCGATCGGCTCGATCACCGTGTGGCATTCGTGCAGGTCGGCGACGAAGCGCGGATCGCGCTCGCGGAAACCGACCAGGGTCTTGTCCTTCTTCTCGACCCGGCGCACCGAGAACCGGCCCTTGCGCCGGTAGCCCCACTCGCGGTCGACCAGCGGTTCGAGCCAACGCTCCGGCGTCACATGACCGATACGCTCGAAGTTCTCGCGCAGGACGCGCTGCTTGGCGAGGATCTGCTGGCCCGATTCCAGGTGCTGCAGCACGCAGCCGCCGCAGACGCCGAAATGCGCGCAACGCGGCGTCACCCGGTGCGGGGAGGCATGCAGCACTTCGAGCGTGGTCGCCTCGTCGAAATGGCGCGAGCGCGCGGTGCGTATCGCCATCACCTGCTCGCCCGGCAATGCGCCGGCAACGAACACCGCCTTGCCGTCGGCCAGGCGCGCGACGCCGCGGCCGTCGTGGGTCAGATCGAGGATGTCGGCGGGAAACGGCGTCTGATCAAGGCGTCGGGATCGGGCCACGTGGCGAAGGCTGCGTGCGAGGGGCCGGCCATTGTCGCAGAACCGCCCTGCGGATCGGGCCGATGGCGTTGTCGAGGCCGGATACGACAACGCCGCCCGTGGGCGGCGTGATCAGCGCAGGCGCCCGGCAACGACCGGGCTGCCGTTACTTCTGCTTCCAGGCTCCGCCCTGCTGGTACCACCAGCCGCTGCGCGCGCTGGCGATCCACTGCCGCGCGAACACGTCGCGGATCTGTGATTCCCACTCCGGGTGGCCATTGGCGACCGCGATCTCGCGGTACACCGCCTGGCGGTCGCGGTTGTCGTCGGCGACGGCGGCATTGACCGCCACCCGGTCCTTGATCGCCAGCTGCGAGGCGTCGCGGACCACGATCTGGCCGTTGCCGCCGAAACCCAGCGCGCCGGAATCGAAATGCGGGCGCAGGGTGCCGTTGAAGCGCTGTTCCATGCGCGCCTGGATCGCCTGGATGGCCGGCGTGCGGATGGTGATGTCGGGCGTCTGCGCCTGCGCGCTGCCGATTCCCAGCAGCAGCCACGGGTCGAAGCCCGAGCTGCGCAGGGCCATGCCGCCGCCCGGGGCAGGCGCTTCGGGAGCAGGCGCTTCTGGCGCCGCCGCGGGCGGGGTCGTGGCTTCGTCGCCGATCACGTTCTCGACGAACTCGCGCGCGGCTTCTTTCGCCTCGGCCGCGGGAAAATACACATTGATCGTCACGCATGCGGTCAGCGCCAGCACCGCGGCGACCGGCAATCCCATCCAACGCGTCATCGCATCCTCTCCTGTATGAAACCCGGCGCCGTGCTCAATCGATCACCGGGGCGACGTCGCCTCCGGCAACGGCGCCGAGGCGCTCGACCAGCGTCGGCCAGTCGACATTGCGGTTGATGCCGACGACGTCGAGCCGTGGCAGTCCCGCACCCTCGACGATAGTAAAGGTGTTCTGCGCTGAACGCAGGCCGCCCATGCGGCAGACCTCGTTGCGCAGCTGGCAGGCGATGCCGATGCGGCGGTAGCCGAAATCGTCGAACAGGCCGATCAGTCGCCCCTGCAGGCTGGTCACGAACGAGGCGTCGCCGACGCTGGAGATGTTCTGCACCGCGCGCTGGCTGATGCGCTGGCGCACGCCGCGCACCGGCTCGGTATGCAGTTCGGCGTCGAACGCGGTCGCGGTCCAGTCGACCAGGCGCAGGCCGTCGATGCGCCCATGCAGGCGCCCGCTGATGCTGCCGAAGCCGAACACGCTGGTCATCGCATGCAGGTCCAGGCCGACCAGGTCGAGGTCGCTGGTGACGGTCGGCGCGACCCCGAACGGCCGCTCGATCGACAGCTGCGAGACATCGATGCGGCCGACGAACAGTTGCACCGACAGGCCACCGTCGAAATCGATGCGGTTGTCGGCGTAGCGCACCCACGGGATGCTGCCGCTGAGCTGGCCCTCGAACGGCGGCCAGTCCAGCGATTTCGCCAGCACGCCGATGTCCAGCCCGTCGAGCCGCAGGGCACTTTGCACCCGCAGACCGGCCTCGCCCGACGGCGGCTGGACGACCAGCGACTCGAAGCCGATCTCGCCATCGAGCAGCGACAGCGCCACCGGCTCGCGCAGCGTCAACCGGCCCTGCCCGCTCTGCAGGCTCCACGCCGCGGCGTCGAACGGCAGGCCGTAGAGCGCACCGGCGCGCCAGGCGAACGCGCTGCGCACCGGCGCATCGGCGGAATAACGGACGTCGCCATTGAGGGCGTCGAAGCGGAAGCGCCCGCCCTCGTCGTGCACGTCCAGGCCCTGCATCCGCAGCGTGGCGGCGGCCAGTTCGCCATCGGCCAGCGACACGGTCGCATCGAGACCGCCCTGCAGGCCAAGCCCGGACAGCCCGGCCAGGCCCAGCCAGCCGGAGAGATAGCGCGCCGGCAACGCGCTTGCATCCGTGCTCGCCACCTGCAGGTCGAGGGCGTGGACATCGAATCCTGGCGACAGCCGCGCGCTGCCGTCGACCGTCAGCGCCTGGCCGTCGCCCCAGTGCAGCCGCGGCAGTTGCCAGTCGCCGCCATCGGCGCGATCGAGGTCGAAGCCGATCGCGACCGGCGTTTCCGGCAACGCGACATAGGCATTGCCGAACAGCAGTTCACCGCCCTGCAGCCGGCCATCGAGCCGTGCCAGCAGCGCGCCCGCCGGCAGCCGCAGCCCCACGTCCACATCGGCGCCCACGCCGTCGGCCGCGACGCTGCCGTCGCTGGTCTCCAGCGCCAGCCCGCGCACTGCCAGCCTGGCATCGACCTGCATCGGCCGGTCCGCAGGTACCGCGACCGCGACGTCGCCATCGATCGTACCGCGCTGCAGCTGCGCCGGCGTCCAGGCCTGCGCGACCAGGGCCTGCGCCCATTGCGCCGGCACCTGGCGCAGGTCCAGCGTGGTCAGGTCCGGTGTTGCGGCACGGCGCTGCAGCGCGATCCGCGCATCGCCGCCCTGCAGCACGGCCGCGGTCTCCGCGGCGCCCAGGTCGACCGACAGCCGCAGCGGCGCACCACGGCCGCTGCGGATCTGGCCGTCGCACTGCCAGTGGACGTCGTCGTCGGCCACGCGTACCCGCCGCAGCGGGCAATCCCAGGCGAGATCGCGATAGCGATAGCCCAGCTCGCCGGCATCGACCCTGCCTGCCTGCACGCGCAAGCGGCCGGCATCGGCGCCGTCGGGCCAGCTGAGTTCGACCCGCACAGCGTCCAGCACCGCGACCGGGGTGACGATCCGGTCGATGCGCGCGCGCACCGCGTGCGCCTGCGCATCGGGCACGCACAGCGACAACAGGGTTAGGATCAGCAGCAGGCGCGGGAGCATGCGCCGCAGAATAGCGCTGACGCATCGAGGAACCGATGAACCGATTGCTGCTGGTCGAGGACGACCCCACGAGCCGCGGTTTCCTGCAGGCCGCCACCGCCGCGTTGCCGGCCGAGGTCGACACTGCCGACTCGTTGGCCGCAGCGCACGCCCTGGCCGCGCGCGTGCCGCACGACCTGTGGCTGATCGACGCCAACCTGCCCGACGGCACCGGCATCGAGCTGCTGGCGCGCTTGCGTGCCGAAGGCCTGCAGACCCCGGCGATCGCACACACTGCCGCGCGCGAACCCGAGGTGCTGGCGGCGTTGCGCGCGGCGGGCTTCGCGCTGGCGGTGAGCAAGCCGCTGTCGGCGCAGGCCTGGCGCGATGCGATCCGCCAGGTGCTGGATCTGCCGGCCACTGAGCCGGGGCCTGGCGATGCGTCCACGGCCGATGCCGCGCCGGAGTTGCGGCCGCTGTGGAACACGGTGGCCGCGCTGGAAGCTGTCGGCGGGGTCAGCGACAACGCTGCGGCATTGCGCGATCTGTTCCTTGGCGAGCTGCCGGCCACCCGGGCGGCCGTGCAACAGGCCGCCCGCGACGGCGATATCGACGCC
>JAFAFY010000361.1 GCA_023423235.1 Pseudomonadota bacterium | reverse complement strand
ATGCGGGGCAGCGGCCTGCAGCCAGTCGCGCAGCGCGGGCGGCACGCCGTCGGCCAGCGCGGCCAGCGCCAGCAGCGGCGCAACCTCGATCCGCCTGGCGGTCATCGCCAGGCGATCGCCGCCGCCGACCGCCAGGCCGTCGAGCACCTGCTCGCTGCGGCCCTGCTGCCCGACCCGCAGCCGCGGCAGGTCCAGGCGCCAGCTCGCGTCGTCGTGCAGCCAGCGCGCCCGCGCATCGACGCTTTCGAAACGTACGCGCGGCGCATCGCCGTCTTGGGCATCCGCATCCGCGCGCTGCAGCACCAGCGCCTGCAGCGCCACGTCCGCGGTCACCGCCGTGACCCGGCGCGCGCGGATGTCCGCCCAGCCGCGCACCTCGCCCTGCCCGCCGGCGAGCGCCAGCCCACTGCCGGCCAGCAGCGGCGACCACAGCTGCAGGTCGCCGCGTGGCAGCGCGACATAGCCACGGCCATCACCGGAATCGCGCTGCAGTTGCAGGCGCGCATCGACCGGCGCGCCATCGGCGCTGATCCACGCGCGTGCGGCGATGCGGGCGCGGCGCGGGTCCACCTGCATGCGCAGGTCGATGCGCGGCAGGGTGTGCCGCAACGACAGCGACGGCGCGTCGATCGTCAGCCGGGCGCCGACCACCTGCAGTTCGCCCAGGCGCTCCAGCGCCGCCAGCGGGTCGCCGTCGGCACGGTCGGCGCCCGGCAGGCCGAGCAGGCCCCAGCTGCCGTCGTCGGCACGCTGCAGGGTCAGGTCGAGCCCGCGCAGCCGCAGTTCGGTCAGCGAACGGCCCGGCAGCAGGCCGCTGTACTGGGCGATCTGCAGTTCCGCGGTGCCCAGCGGCAGCGCGCGGCCGGGCGCGCCGATCTCCAGGCCGCGCAGCCGCAGCAGCGGGCCGCGCCGGCTCCATTCGGTCTGCAGCGTGTCGAAGCGCACCGGCATGCCGGTACGCGCGCTGAGCCAGGCTTCGACCCGCTGGGGATTGCGCTCGGCCCACGGCAGCAGTTGCGAGACCACCACCGCCGCCAGTGCCATGCACACCAGCAGCGCCGCCAGCGCACCGGCCGCCATGCGGCCCAGGCGCCGCAGGCGCGAGGCGCGCGGCGTCGCTGCGACCGCCCCGCTCACGCGCCGCGTCCGCGGGCGCGAATGCCGCCCGGGCGGTTACAGCAGCACAACGTCGAACTGCTCCTGCAGGTAGTGGTCGTCGGACTGGAAACGGATGCTCTTGCCGAGGAATTCCTCCAGCTCCACCACCGCCGCGGATTCCTCGTCGGTGATCATCGCCACGACCTTCGGCGATGCGATCACCAGCAGGCGCTCGGCATCGAACTGGCGCACCGCACGCACGATCTCGCGGAAGATCTCGTAGGCCACCGTCTCCACGGTCTTGACCATGCCGCGGCCGCCACAGGCACCGCAGGTCTCGCTGAGCTGGCGCTGCAGGCTCTCGACGGTGCGCTTGCGGGTCATCTCCACCAGGCCCAGCGGCGAGAAATCGTAGACCGTGGTCTTGGCATGGTCGCGCGCGAGCGACTTCTCCAGCGTGCGCAGCACCTGGCGGCGGTGCTCGTCGTCGGTCATGTCGATGAAGTCGATGATGATGATGCCGCCGAGGTTGCGCAGCCGCAGCTGCCGCGCCACCGCCTGCGCCGCCTCCAGGTTGGTGCGGTAGACGGTTTCCTCCAGGTTGCGCTGGCCCAGGAACGAACCGGTGTTGACGTCGACCGTGGTCATCGCCTCGGTCTGGTCGAACACCAGGTAGCCGCCGGACTTGAGCGGCACTTCCTTGTTGAGCGCGCGCTGGATCTCGTCCTCGACCCCGTACAGGTCGAAGATCGGCCGCGCGCCGGTGTAGCACTCGATACGGTCGACCAGGCGCGCCTGCTCGGCCGGGCCGGGCGCGGGCAGGTACTGCGCGGCGAACACGCACAGCTTCTCGTAGGTGTCGCGCGAATCGACCTTGACCCGCTCCACGTCGCGGCGCATCAGGTCGCGCACCGCGCGCATCGGCAGGGTCAGGTCCTCGTAGATGCGGCTGCCCACCCGGGACTCGGCGACGCTGTGCTCCACCAGCGCCCAGGCCCGCTGCAGGTAGGCGATGTCCTCGGCCAGCGCCTCGGCGCTCTGGCCCTCGGCATTGGTGCGCACGATGTAGCCGTGGTTGCCGGTCGCCGCCGCCAGTTCCGACACTAGGGTCTTGAGCCGCGCGCGTTCGGCCTCGTCCTCGATCCGCGCCGACACGCCGATCGACTGCGACTGTGGCAGCAGCACCAGATAGCGCGAGGGAATGCTGAGCTGGGTGGTCAGGCGCGCGCCCTTGCTGCCGATCGGGTCCTTGACCACCTGCACCACGATCTCCTGGCCGTCGCGCAGCAGCTCCGCCACCGGCACCTGGGTCGCCGGCACCACGGACACGCCGACCGCGTCGTCGCCGGCCGGCGCGCGCACCACGTCGTTGGCATGCAGGAAAGCGGCGCGCTCCAGGCCGATGTCGACGAACGCCGCCTGCATGCCCGGCATCACCCGCTGCACCTTGCCCTTGTAGATGTTGCCGACCACCCCGCGCCGGCCGCCGCGCTCGATGTGCAGCTCCTGCAGCATGCCGTTCTCGACCAGCGCCACGCGGGTCTCGCGCGGGGTGACGTTGACCAGGATCTCTTCAGACATCGCCCGAACGCTCCATGATTGCGGTGGCGAAGGGCCGCGGCTGCAGGCCGAAGCCGCGCAGCAACGCCGCGGTCTGCTGCAACGGCAGGCCGACGACGCCCGAATGACTGCCCGACAGGCGGGTGACGAACAGTTCGGCGCCGCCCTGGATCGCATACGCGCCGGCCTTGCCGCGCGGCTCGCCGCTGGCGACGTAGGCGGCGATGAGGTCGTCGTCCAGGGTGTCGAAGGTCACCTCGGTGACCACGTCGACCTGGGCCTCGCGCCCGGCCGATACCAGCGCCACCGACGAGACCACCTCGTGGGTACGGCCCGACAGCCGCCGCAGCATCGCCGCGGCGTCGGCATCGTCGCGCGGCTTGCCGAACACCTCGCCGTCCAGCACCACTTCGGTATCGGCGCCCAGCACCAGCGCGCCAGGCACCGCGACCACCTCCAGCAGGCCGGCGCCGGCCTTCTCGCGCGCCACCCGGCGCACGTAGTCCCAGGCCGGCTCGCCGGCGAGACGCTGTTCGGCCACGTCGACATCGACGATGCCGAACGGCAGTCCGAGGCGGGCCAGCAGGTCGCGGCGGCGGGGGGATTGCGAGGCGAGATGCAGCATCGGGCAAGAATACCTGCAAGGCCCGCGCCGCCGGCCCCGTGGCGGCCTTCAACCCCGTTCCGGCTCACGGCCCGTTCACCGGATCCTGACGACCCTTGTTCCGTCGTTACTGGAGATCGACCATGCGCTGCCCCCCCCGTCCCGTCCGCCACACGCTGCGCCCGCTGCTGCTCGCCTGCAGCCTCGCCCTTGGATCCCTCTCGATGACCGCCAGCGCCCAGGATGTCGCCGCCACCTCAGCCAATCCCGGCAACACCCTGCTGTCGGTGTCGGCCCAGGCCGAGGCCAGCCGCGCCCCCGACATCGCCACCCTGTCCGCCGGCGTGGTCACCCAGGCGGCCGACGCCAACGGCGCGATGCGCGCCAACGCCGAACAGATGTCGCGCCTGATGACCGCGATCAAGGCCGCCGGCATCGCCGAGCGCGACGTGCAGACCTCGGGCATCAACCTCAATCCGCAGTACCGCTATGCCGAGAACCAGCCGCCGACGATCACCGGCTACCAGGCCAGCAACAACGTGAACCTGAAGGTCCGCGAGATCGGCAAGCTGGGCCAGGTGCTCGATGCGCTGGTCGCCAGCGGCGCCAACCAGATCAACGGCCCCACCTTCGAGATCGACGATGCCGACAGCGTGCAGGACCAGGCGCGGACCGCGGCGCTGAAGAAGGCCCGCGAGCGCGCCGACATGTATGCCGAATCACTGGGCCTGCGGGTAGTGCGGCTGGTGAGCATCAGCGAGGGCGGCAGCGGGTTCCAGCCGCCGCGGCCGATGATGATGATGCGCGCCGTGGCCCAGGACAGCGCGGCCTCGCCGGTGTCGCCGGGCGAGACCACGCTGACCGCAAACCTCGACGTCGTTTTCGAACTGGGACGCTGACATGACCGCACAGAAGGACACCCCGCCGCACACGCCCACCGCCGACCAGGCCAAGGGCTACCCCGAGAAGCAGCCGCGCAACAAGCACGATGCGCAGCAGCCGGCGCCCCGGCGCGAACGCAATCCGGACGAGGGCGGTCTCGACCGTCCGCCGGAGACCACGCCGGGCGATTGACGCCACGCACGCTGACGCCCCGCGCGCCGACGCCGCGCGCGCCACCATCGCCACTGCCAGGAAGGCCCGCATCCGTGCGGGCCTTTTTGCTGGGCGCGGTTGCGCCTGGCCGCCGCATCCGCGCGGCCAGCCGGGACAACCCCGTCCTCCCGCGCGACCACAGGACACAGGACCCACCACACAGCGCTGCAGACGAGGCCCACGCGCCTGCGCCGCAGATGCCGGCATCGCGCCCCGCCCCGCGCGCCGAATCCGCCCTGGGATACCGGCTTGCCCCGCCACGGGACGTCGAGATTCGTGCAGTGATCGCCTGCCGCGGCTCACAAGTCCGCTGTGCCAAGGCCGACACGCTCGAAGCACGCACGATTTGCGCAGCGTGGTCGGCGCACGCCCGTCCGCATGACAGCGGTCCACCTGTCGGCCTGGCGCAACCGCACATCGGCGGCGGCTTGCCTGGCGATCGTGCTGCGGTGCAGCGTCGGGTGGCAGTTCGCGTCACCGTCAACGATGCCCACACCCGCTCGACCCCACGGCCATCGCCGATGCGTTGTCCCCTTGCCGGGCAGGCCCGCCCGGTTTGCCGAGGAGGTGGAACATGATGCTGCAGCCACGTGCGACCCCGCGTCATCGCCCGGACGCCGACGACAACCGTCCCGATCCGACCCGCATCATCGGCCTCACCGGCACGCTGGTGTTCAACGCCGTCCTGCTGTTGCTGTTGCTGGTCCCGGCCGCGCTACCCGACAGCGCGCGGCCCGTGATCGAGCGCAAGGACGAGTTCCGCTGGATCGACCCACCGGCCCTGCCGCCGCCGCAGCCGCCACCACTGGCGCAGCCCACACCGCCCGCGGCATCGGTGCCACGTCCGCAGCCGCCTGCGATCACCCCGCCCGCAGCGGCCATCGTCGACCCCGCGCCGATTGCAGTGCCCACGCTGGCGGTTGCACCGGCCACCACGCTAGGCGCGGTTACGGACACGCCAGCGTACGTGCCGGGTATCGCATCCGATGCACCGATGACCGGCATCGCCCTGCAGTACGCACACGCGCCCTCGCCCGACTATCCGCGCGAGGCCCTGCGGCGTGGCGCCGAAGGCGTGGTGCAGTTGCAGATCCTGGTCGATGCCAGTGGCCGGCCGCAGGAGGTGCGCATCCATCGCAGCAGTGGCCATCGCGACCTCGACCAGGCGGCGCTGCGCCACGTCCTGCGCCACTGGACGTTCCAGCCGGCGATGCGCGATGGCCGCGCGGTGCCGGCGACGGGGATCGTGCCGATCGCGTTCCGCCTCGATCGCGGCTGAAGCCAGTCCGGGCAATCCAGCCAGCCCGGCGCACCGAAGCCGCTCCAGCACCGCCGCCCGCAACCGGGCGGCGGCTTCCTTCCCGCGCAACCGCTCAGCCGGCGCTGGCCTCGGAGGCTTTCGACAGCGCTTCGATCTGCAACTGCGCGGCGTCGACCATCCGGTCGGCAGCCGACTGGAACTGCGACTGCAGACCGCCCTTGCGCTGCGCGGCGTGCTCCAGCAGGCCCGCCGCCAGGAACAGGTCGGCCAGCCACGGCCACGGGTCCCGCGGCGGCGGCAGCGGCCAGCGGATGAACGGCGGACACAGCTCGTCGACAAGCGCGTGCAGGCGCAGGCCGATGCCCGCGGCCACGCGCCGGGTGTCGCCCTCGGCGACGATCAGGCTGGCCAGTTCGAACTGGTGGCTGGCGTGTGCGATCTGCGCGTGCATGGCACGCGTCGCCGGCCACCCGGGGGCGGAAAAGCGGCCGTCGCCCGGCGGGATCGGTTGTGGATTGATGCCGCGGCGGCCCGGGTTCTGCGCCAGGATGCGCTCCAGCCGCGAAACCGGATCAAGCCGCTGAAAGGGCCAGCCATCCAACGGATCGTCCCCGTTGGGATCGGGCTTGTAGAAAACGGAAGCCAGCAACGCAGCGAACGTGGCGCGCTGCAGGGTGATGGTGGTGGTCATTGCGGTCAGTCCTTCGCATGTGGATCCCGAAATCCTTTCGGCTGCACCCGTCGGGTGGCTGGCGCAGTCGCCCCATGCCCCAGTCCAAC
>JAFAFY010000341.1 GCA_023423235.1 Pseudomonadota bacterium | reverse complement strand
GGCGTCGCCCATCGCCAGCGACGCGGTGGTGCTGGAGGTCGGCGCCAATGCCAGCGGGCAGGCCTCGGAGGGCACGCTGACGTCCAGGTGCACGTCGGCGGCGGTGGCCAGGGTCGAGCCCGGGCGTCCGGTCATCGCGATCAGGGTGTTGCCCTGGCGCTTGAGCACCGGCAGCAGCATCAGGATCTCGTCGGACTCGCCCGAGTAAGACAGCGCCAGCACCACGTCGGCGTCGGTGATCATGCCCAGGTCACCATGGCCGGCTTCGCCCGGGTGCACGAAGAACGCCGGAGTGCCGGTGGAGGCGAGGGTCGCGGCGATCTTGCGTGCGACGTGGCCCGACTTGCCCATGCCGGTGCACACCACGCGGCCGTGACATTCCAGCATGCGGGCGCAGGCTGCGCTGAAGGCGCCGTCGAGCCGCGCCGCCACCGCGCGCAGGCCCTCGACCTCGGCGTCGAACACGCGGCGGCCGCTGTCGGCGAACGTCGTCGGGGCGGGGCGGGAAGCGCTGTCGACCATATCCGGGGGCGGCCTTTTCCGTTAGGCTAAGCGGTTCATTTTATGCGCTTCGCCGTGTGAATGCCCGGTGCCCGGCAACGGCGGCGATGACGACTCATCCGCGCTTCAGCAGCGCATCGGCGGCAGGTCCGGCCCGGTGGCGCAAGGCGCAAAGGACCGAACGCTTGGATACCCAGACCATCCACACGCTGATCCAGCAGGGCATGCCCGATGCCCGCATCGAAGTGCAGGGCGATGACGGCGTGCATTTCGAGGCGCTGGTCGTCTCGCCCGCATTCGCCGGCAAGCTGCCGCTCGCGCGCCACCGCATGGTCTACGCCACCCTGGGCGAGCGCATGGGCGGCGAGATCCACGCGCTGGCGCTGCGCACGCTCACGCCCGATGAACACGCGGCACAGCAGGGCAGCCGCTGATGGACAAGATCGTGGTGAGCGGTGGTCCGGCGCTGCAGGGCGAGGTGCGGATCTCCGGCGCCAAGAACGCGGTGCTGCCGATCCTGTGCGCGACCCTGCTGGCCGACGGTCCGGTCGAGGTCGCCAATGTCCCGCACCTGCACGACGTGCTGACCACGATCCGCCTGCTGGCGGGGCTGGGCGCAGGCGTCGAGCATGATGTCGATGGCAGCCGCGTGGTTGTCGATCCGCGTACCGTGAGCAGCCAGGTGGCGCCCTATGAGCTGGTGCGCACCATGCGCGCCTCGGTGCTGGTGCTGGGCCCGCTGCTGGCGAAGTTCGGCGCGGCAGAGGTCTCGCTGCCGGGCGGCTGCGCGATCGGCTCGCGGCCGGTGGACCTGCACATCAAGGCGCTGGAGGCGCTGGGTGCGGAGATCACCGTCGAACACGGGTTCATCCGGGCGCGCGCCGGGCGCCTGCGCGGCGGCCGCGTCGTGTTCGACATGGTCAGCGTGGGCGCGACCGAGAACGTGCTGATGGCCGCGACCCTGGCCGAGGGCGTGACCGTCATCGACAACGCCGCGCGCGAGCCGGAGATCGTCGACCTTGCCGAGTGCCTGGTGGCGATGGGCGCGGACATCCGCGGCGCCGGCACCGCGCGCATCGAAGTGCATGGCGTCGAGCGCCTGGGCAGTGCGCGCCACACTGTGGTCGCCGACCGCATCGAGGCCGGTACCTTCCTGGTGGCCGCGGCGATGACCGGTGGCCGGGTCACCGCGACCCATGCGCGTCCCGACACCATGGACGCGGTGCTTGAGAAGCTGCGCGAGGCCGGCGCGGAGGTCACCGTCGATGGCGACCGCATCACCGTCGACATGCAGGGCAGGCGGCCGCGCGCGGTCGACATCACCACGCTGCCGCATCCGGGGTTCCCGACCGACATGCAGGCGCAGTTCATGGCGCTGGACTGCATCGCCGACGGCGTCGGCACGATCGACGAGACGATCTTCGAGAACCGCTTCATGCACGTCAACGAGCTGATGCGGCTGGGCGCGGACATCCAGATCGAAGGCCCGCGCGCGACCGTGCTCGGCGTGGAGCGCCTGAGCGGCGCGCCGGTAATGGCAACCGACCTGCGCGCGTCGGCCTCGCTGATCCTGGCCGGGTTGGTGGCCGAGGGCGAGACCACGATCGACCGCATCTACCACCTCGATCGCGGCTACGAGCACATCGAGCGCAAGCTCTCGGCGCTCGGCGCGCGCATCCGCCGGGTGAAGTGAGGCGCGCGATGCGCAGCAGACTCTCCAACCGCAGGATCGCGCTGTTCGCGACCATCGCGCTGCTGCTGTGCGCGGTGGCGTGGATGCAGTACGCGGGCGTGGCCGGCGTCAGCGGCATGGCGTTCAAGGACATGGACTGGAACGAGGACGGCCAGGTCACGCGCGGCGAGATCCTGCGGGCCTTCCACGGCGTGGTCGCGGCGAAATCGACCAACGGCTCGCGCGAGTGCACCGAGTACCGCTGGCGGCGCGATGGCCAGGTGATCCGGGTCAGCTGCCGCACCGTGGTGGCGCCGGGCGAGGACTGAACCACCCGTTGCGGGCATCCTGGCCGGGCCACGCATTCCGGCGCAGGTGCAAGCGCCTGCCAATGGTTCGCAGGATTGGATCGGCGGAGAGGCGAACGCCACGTCCCGGGGAAGATCCGGACAAGTCGGCCCTTGTCCGTTGTTCGCGCGAAGTCGGGCTTGAACCGGACGCGTGTCCGGTCATCCGGCGCCTTAGCGTTCAATGGCCCGAACGTCGCTGGATTGGCCAGGCGTTCGGGCTGTTGAAAGACGTCTCCGCCTTCGCGGGAGTGACGACTTGCTCAGAGGTTTCCTGGCGGCGCCAAGCCCATCGACGCCGCTTTGGCGGCGAAGGCGACGGGATCAGGCCAGCGCTTGCGCCGCCTTTCGCGTCGATGCAGGCCGCGCGGCGCGCTCAGCGGGGCCGCGCGCTCAACGGAACGACTGCAGCCGCAGGTCGATATGGTCCTTGCCGTCGCGGCGCTGCAGCAGTCGCGCCGGGACCGGCAGGTCGTCGACGATCCAGGCGATGATCTGGCGGCGGCCGTCGGTGCGGACCACCTTGGTGGCCTGCTTGGTTTCACCGCCGATCGTGACCGGCTCGGTGCCTTCGCGCTCGAAGACCTGGCGCTTGCTGCGCCCGTCCTCGACCAGCCGGTAGCGCAGCGGCGACTTGCCGGCCTGGACGTCGCGCACCAGCACCAGGTTCATCAGCATGCCGTCGAGATCGCCCGGCTGCAGCGCCACCGGGCCGCCCTGTCCCTCGCGCACGTCGCCGCTCCAGCGTGCTTCGCCGGCGTCCCAGTCGTAGACCGCATCGACGTTGCGCCGGCGCACCAGCATCGCGGCGATGCCGGACTCGCCGCGCTGCGAGTCGACGCTCGACAGCGGACGCCACTGGTCGCCGCGGGTTTCGAAGACCGTGTTCTGTTCCATGCGCGCGCCGGCGCCGGCCAGGTTGATCGAGTACTTCCAGCGGTTGTTGCCTTCGGCAGCCAGTTGCATGGTCGCGTTCGCGCGCATGCCCATGTAATTGGCCTGGTACTGCGCGGTGAAGGGTTCGACCGCCAGCGCGGGCGCGGCAACGGCCAGGAGCGCCGCGGCGGCCAGCCCGAACAGGCCTCGACGGACCGGAGTGGGGGAGAGGGTCATTGCGGTTGTGCTCCTTGGTATTGGACCAGGCGCAGGTCGACGGCGTCCTCGCCATTGTCGCGCTGCAGGATGCGGATGGGCGTGGGCACGCCATCGGCCACCCAGATGATGGTGTCGTCGTTGCCGCCATTGGTGCGCTCGACCCGCAGCGCGGAATAGCTGAGTTCGCCGACGCTCACAGTCTCGGTGTCGTCGGCCACGCGGTAGATGTGGTCGCGGACGCGGCCGCCATCGACGAAGCGGTAGCGCAGCTCCCGTCCCGGGGCGGCGTCGCGGATCACCGCCAGGTTGATCAGCAGCGCGCTCATGTCGCCGGGCTGCAACGCCACCGGTTGCTTGCGCCGGTCGCTGAGATTGCCGGTCCACTGCGCGCTGTTGCGGTGCCAGTCGTAGCTGCCGGCGACCTTGCGGTTGAAGAACACCGCGGCCTTGCGCGTGGTGCTTTGCTGCAGTGGGCGCAGCACGCTCTCGTCGGCATTGGTGTCGAAGACGGTGTTCTGCTCGATGTTGAGCCCGACGATGCCCGCGAATCCGCGACTGCCGCGGATGCCCAGGTCGATCTGCCACTCATGCCCGCCCTTGCGCTGGAGCTGCATCGTCGCCTCGCCGGCGTGCTTGCCCTGGTACCAGGCGTCGTAGGTCGCGACGAAGGGCTGCAACGGCGCGGCATGGCCGGCCACCGGGCAGGCGGCCACAAGGGCGATCAACAGCAGGGATACGAGGGGCAGGGATGGGCGCATCGCGGCATCATGCAAAGTGGTTGTTGGCTCCAAGCTGAAGCGGCGGCGCGCAGGATCGCCCATCGACGTGAAGGCCTTCTTCATCCAGGCGCACGCGGCCGGCAGCCAGCGCGCGCAGGGTCTCGAGCAGCAGCGGATGCTCGCGCGCCAGCACGCGCGCAGCCAGCGTGTCGGCGCTGTCGCCCGGCAGCACCGGAACCCGGGCCTGGGCGATCACTGGGCCGCCATCGAGGTCGGCGGTGACGAAATGCACGCTGGCGCCGTGTTCGGCGACGCCGGCGTCGAGTGCCTGCTGATGGGTATGCAGGCCCTTGAAGGCGGGCAGCAGCGAGGGATGGATGTTGATCATGCGGCCGGGACGTGCATCGACCTCGGCAGCGCCGATCAGGCGCATGTAGCCTGCGCAGACGATCAGGTCCGGCCGGCAGGCGTCGACCGCGGCGAACAGCGCGGCGTCGTGGGCGGCGCGGCCGGCATGGTCGCGCGGTCGCACGGCACGGGCGGGAATGCCGGTATCGCGCGCGCGCTGCAGGGCGAGCGCGTCCGCGCGATCGGAGAACACGCCGACCACGGTGGCGTCCAGGCTGCCGGCGGCGATGGCGTCGATGATCGCCTGCAGGTTGCTGCCGCGGCCCGAGGCAAGCACGGCGATGCGCAGGGTCATCGCGGCAGGTCGCCGGCGGCGAACGCGGCGCGGACGTCGGCGCGCTGCAGGGTGACCAGGGTGAAGATGCCGAGCACGGTCCCCAGCGGCAACGACAGGCAGGCCAGCACCGATGCCGCCATGCACAGGCCGTAGCGGCGCGTGCGCATCAGGCCGAAGCCGGCAAGGAACCCGAGCACCGCGCCCAGCAGCGCGAACAGCACCAGGACACCGACGATCACGATCGCGCCGATACCGGCGGGATCGGCAAAGTCGCTGGCGGCCTCGTTGAGGATGCCGAAGGCCAGCATGCCGCTGGCGGCCAGCGCACCGACGGCGTTCAGCGCGCCGAACACCAGGAACAGGACGCCCAGCATATGTAGTTGCCTCGCCGATCCAGGGGACGGCGGCGTGGCGGCCGGCATATCGGTGCGACCCGGCGGGCGCCGTGCAGGGATGGCGGCCATCCCGCGTCAGCCGATGCGGACGCGGTCGCCGTCGCCTGCGGCCTCGACCACCCGGCCGATCTGCCAGTGGGCCAGGCCCAGGCGCTCGAGTTCGGCATTGATGCGGCCGGTGCTGCCGGCCGGCACCACCAGCACGAAGCCGATGCCGCAGTTGAACGTGCGCCACATCTCCGCATCCGCCACCGCGCCTTCGCGCTGCAGCCAGTCGAACACCGCCGGGCGCGTCCAGCTGCCGGCATCGATGTCGACGCCAAGGCCGTCGGGAATCACCCGGATGATGTTCTCGGTCAGGCCGCCACCGGTGATATGCGCCATTGCCGATATCTGCGAGCCGTGGGCGCCGCGCAGCAGCTCCAGCACCGGCTTGACGTACAGCGTGGTCGGCGCCATCAGCGCATCGACCAGGGTGGTGCCGCCAAGGTCGAGGTCGCCGGGGCGGCCGGCGCGGTCGAAGATCCGGCGGATCAGCGAATAGCCGTTGGAGTGCGGGCCCGAGGAGGCGATGCCGATCAGCACGTCGCCGGCGCGCACCTGGCTGCCATCGAGCAGCTGCGATTTCTCCACCGCGCCGACGGTGAAGCCGGCCAGGTCGTACTCGCCCGGCGGGTACATGTCCGGCATCTCGGCGGTCTCGCCGCCGATCAGCGCGCAGCCGGCCAGCTCGCAGCCGTGGGCGATGCCGCCGATGACCGCGGCGGTGGTGTCGATGTCCAGCTTGCCGGTGGCGAAGTAGTCGAGGAAGAACAGCGGCTCGGCACCCTGCACCAGCACGTCGTTGACGCACATCGCCACCAGGTCGATGCCGATGGTGTCGTGGCGGCCGAGCTGCTGGGCCAGCTTGAGCTTGGTGCCGACGCCGTCGGTGCCCGATACCAGCACCGGCTCGCGGTACTTGTTGGACAGGTCGAACAGCGCGCCGAACCCGCCCAGCCCGCCCATGACCTCGGGCCGGAAGCTGCGCCTGGCCAGCGGCTTGATGCGTTCGACAAGGGCGTTGCCGGCATCGATGTCGACGCCTGCATCGCGGTAGGTCAGGGGAGTGGGGGCGGTCACGGCGGGCCGTTGCAGGCGGGAAGGGCCGCGATTTTAACAGCCGCGGCGACGGCCGTCGCGCCGGATGGCACGCGGCAGGCGCCGCGTCGACGGACCGGCAACCCGGTTTATGGCACCATTTCGCGCTGATCCCGACCGACCCAGGACTCACTGGATGCACCGCGCGACGCGTTTGATGGGAATGATGGCCTGGCTGCTGGCCGGACTGCTGCTGGCCGGCACCGCCGCCGCGCAGCGCGTCGAGGGCGACACTGCCAGCGGCGCGGGCCTGTACGCCGCCGAGGTCACGGTGCGCAGCCAGGGCGAGAGCGAGCGCGAGGCGGCCTTCCCGCGCGCGCTGGCGCAGGTGTTCGGAAAGCTCTCCGGCGACCGCGGCGTCGCCAGCCGCCCGGGCGTATCGCAGGAACTACGGCGCGCCTCGCAGTATGTCGAGGGCTACGACTACCGCCAGGACCGCGGCACGTCGTCGCGGGGGTCGCCGACCTACACCACCACCCTGGTGGTGCGTTTCCGTCCCGCCGACATCGACGCGGTGGCCGGCGCGCTGGGCCTGCCGGTATGGCCGGACCCGCGGCCCAAGCCGGTGATGTGGCTGGCGATCGACGATGGCAACGGCCCACGCCTCGTCGGCCTGCAACACAGCAATGTCGCCCGCCCGGTGCTGCAGCGCGCGATCGAACGCGGTTACCGGCTCGGTCTGCCGTCCGGCAATGCCGCCGAACAGGCTGCGGTCGGCGCCATCTGGCGCGGCGATACCGCCGCGATCGCGCGTATTTCCGCCCGCTACAGCCCGCCGATGCAGCTGATCGGCAAGCTCTACCGCGACGGCAGCGGCTGGAAGGTCGACTGGATCTTCGTCGACGGCGGCCGCGTGCTCTCGCGCTGGAGCGAGACCGGCAGCGATGCCCGGCGCACCCTAGCCGGCGGTGCCGACGGCGCGGCCGATGCCTTGACCCGGCGCTATGCCCGCGCGCCTGCCGGCGGCACGCCGTCGACCCAGGCCGTGCTGTTCACCGGCATCAACAGCAGCCACGACTACATCCGCCTGTCCGCGCAACTGCAGCGCATGTCGGTGGTGCGCGCGTTCCGCCCGCTGCGGACCACGCCGACCGGGCTGGAGATCGAACTGGACCTGCTGACCGGCCTGCCGGGGTTCCGGCGCATGGCCGACAACACCGTGCTGGTCGAGGCCGACGGCAATCTCGAGGGCATCACGCCCGTGTTCCATCTGCGCTGAACCGCCGCCCGCCACGGACCCCGACATGAGCCTGCACACCGACGAGACCGCCAACGCGGACATCGCGCGCTTCCTCAAGCGCCTGCAATGGGGCCTGGTGGCCGTGGCCGTGGGCTGGGTGGTATGGCGGCTGGGACCGGTGCTCACCCCGTTCGTGCTGGCGCTGCTGCTGGGCTGGCTGGGCGACCCACTGGTGGACCGGCTGGAACGTCGGGGGCGCTCGCGCACGGTCGCGGTGACCCTGGTGTTCCTGATGATGAGCCTGTTCGTGGCGCTGGCGCTGATCCTGGTGGTGCCGATGCTCGAGCGCCAGATCGTCACCCTGGTCGACAGCCTGCCGGCCTACCGCGACTGGATCATCGGCACCGCACTGCCGTGGATCGAGCAGCGCACCGGCTACGAGCTGGTGACCTGGCTGGATTCCGAACGCCTGGTGCAGTGGGTGCGCGACCACTGGCAGCAGGCCGGCGGCGTCGCCACCGCGATGCTGACCTACGTCTCGCGTTCGGGCTTCGCGCTGGTCGCGGTGGTCATCAATCTGGTGCTGGTGCCGATCCTGACGTTCTATTTCATGCGCGACTGGGACAAGCTGGTCGAGCGCTGCGCGGCGCTGATCCCGCGCGACCACATCGGCACGGTGTCGCGGCTGGCGCACGAGTCCAGCGAATCGCTGGGCGGCTTCCTGCGCGGGCAGTTCCTCGTGATGCTGGGGCAGGGCACGATCTACGCGGTCGGCATGTCGCTGGTCGGGCTGCGGCTGGGCCTGCTGATCGGCATGATCGCGGGCCTGATCAGCTTCATCCCCTACCTCGGCGCGACCGTCGGCATCCTGATGGCATTGCTCGCCGCGATCGTGCAGGCGCAGGGTTTCGACTGGCAGTTGCTGATCCTCATCAGTGTGGTGTTCACCATCGGCCAGTTGGTCGAAAGCTACATCCTTACCCCGCGCCTGGTCGGCGACCGGATCGGCCTGCATCCGGTGGCAGTGATCTTCGCCGTGCTGGCGGGCGGCCAGCTGTTCGGTTTCCTCGGCATGCTGCTGGCGCTGCCGGTGGCCGCGGTCGCCAATGTGCTGCTGCGTTACGCGCAGGAGCGCTACACCCAGAGCAAGCTGTATGCCGGCGAGAAGCCCGAGATCGCCGTGGCCGGCAGCGGGCACCGCATCATCGTGCCGGCCAGCGACAGGGCGCCCGACGGCGACGCCTGAGGCCCACCCGCGTTCCGCAATGAGCACCGTGTCCCCGCAATTGCCGCTGGCGCTGCGCTATCCGCCCGACCAGCGCCTCGAGACCCTGGTCGCGGCCGATGGCGTGGTGGCGCAGCTGGCCGCGTTCGCCGCGGCCCGGCAGCGGCAGTCGCTGCTGGTGACCGGTGCCGCCGGCACCGGCAAGACCCATGTGGCGATCGCGGTGTGCGCCGAGGCCGAGCGCCTGGGTCGGCGCGTGGCCTTCGTGCCCGCGCGCAGTGCCGCGGGACGGCTGCAGGACGCGGTCGCCGCCTTGCACGACTGCGATCTGGTCGCGATCGATGGCCTCGACGGGATTGCCGGCAATCGCGCCGACGAGATCGCCCTGTTCGACCTGCACAACCGCCTGCACGATGCCGGGCGCCTGGCGCTGTACACCGCCACGGCCGCGCCCGACGCGCTGGCGCTGACCCTGCCGGACCTGCGCTCGCGGCTGGGGCAGGCGACGCGCCTCCACCTGCCTGCGCTGGACGATGCCGGCCGCCACGCGATGCTGCGCCTGCGCGCCGAACGCCGCGGCCTGCAGATGGATGCGGCTGCGATCGACTGGCTGCTGCGTCGCAGCGACCGCGACCTGCCGGCGCTGACCGCGCTGCTGGACCGGATCGACCGGGCGTCGCTGGCCTCGCAGCGGCGGGTGACGGTGCCGTTCGTGCGCCAGCTGCTGGCCGGGGATGGCGCGCTTTAGCGCAGCCCGCCGCAGCCCGCAGCTGCACCTGTCGACAACGCGGTGTCCAGCACCGCCAGGCGCTGGGGCGTGCCGACATCGGTCCATTCGCCGGCATGGTGCTCGCCGGTCACCCGTCCGTGCGCCATCGCCGCGCGCAGCAGTGGCGCCAGCTTGAAGCGTGGCGGGGTGGCCTCGCTGCCGGGCGCATTGCCGATGACCGCGCGCCAGCCCGCCAGCAGCGCTGGCCGGTAGACGCCGATGCCGGCGAAGGTCAGGCGCGCGGGGCCGTCGCTGTCGACGCGCGCGCCCGACAGCGCGAAGTCGCCGGCGGGGTTGTGCGCCGGATTGTCGACCAGCACCAGGTGTGCATCGCCCGCCGGCGACGGCGGCAGGCGCGCGAAGTCGAAGTCGCTCCAGATATCGCCGTTGACCGCGATGAACGGCGCATCGCCCAGCAGCGGCAGCGCGTGCAGCATGCCGCCGCCGGTTTCCAGCGGCGGCGCGCCTTCGTGCGCGTAATGCAGGCGCAGGCCCCAGCGTGATCCATCGCCGAGCGCGGGTGCGAAGCAGCCGGCCAGCCACGAGGTGTTGATCACCACCTCGCGCACGCCGGCAGCGGCGAGTCGCTGCAGATGCCAGACGATCAGCGGTTGTCCGCCGGCCACCAGCAGCGGCTTGGGTGTGTGCTCGGTCAACGGGCGCATGCGCTCGCCGAGGCCGGCGGCGAAGACCAGTGCCTTCATCGGATTGCCCCGTGCATGCGGGCCGGCAGGCATGTCGCCATCGCCGAAGGAGGGGAGATCCACCGCCTGCGTGGCGGCAGCGCACTCGGCGCCGGGACGGCAGGCGCACCGCTGGGGGTGGATACGCCAGGCGTCGACCGGATATTTACGGACGGTGTCTCCGGCATGCGCGCAGGCTCGGGAAAAGGGGGCACAGGGTAAACTCCGCCATCCCCCTCACGCGAGCGGTCACGTCACGATGCTGC
>JAFAFY010000277.1 GCA_023423235.1 Pseudomonadota bacterium | reverse complement strand
AGGAAGTGCCAGAACATCGACAGGCACATCAGGCGGCGGTGGTTGGCGGCGTTGAGGCCGTGCTTCCTGAGCTGCAGCACCAGGGTCACCAGCCAGATCAGGCCGAAGGTGACGTGCAGGCCGTGGGTGCCGACCAGGGTGAAGAACGCCGACAGGAACGCGCTGCGCTGCGGCGTTGCGCCCAGGTGGGCCAGGTGCTGGAACTCGTAGATCTCGATGCCCAGGAACGCCAGGCCGAACACGCCGGTGACCAGCAGCCAGGCGATGGTGCCGCCCACCTTGTTGCGGTAGGAGTTGAGCATCGCGAAGCCGTAGGTGATCGACGAGAACAACAGCATGAACGTCGCGACCAGGATCAGCTTCAGGTCGAACAGGTCGGCCGGGGAGGGGCCGGCCGCGTAGTTGCGGCCGACCACGGCGTAGACCGCGAAGAGCACTGCGAAGATCAGGCAGTCGCTCATCAGGTACATCCAGAAACCCAGGTTGGTGCCGGTTTCGGGATGGTGCTCGTGGTCGTCGCCGTGCGCGTGTGCGTCCTCGATGACGTGATAGACGCGCTCGCTCGTGTCGAACTTTGAGTTGGGAATCGTGTGTGCCATGTCAGAGCGCCTGCTGCGCGAGCTCGCGCGTGCGTTGTTCCTCGGTGTCCTTCACTTCCGCGGCCGGGATGTAGTAGTCGCGGTCGTAGTTGAAGGTGTGGATGATCGAGGCGGCGATCAGGGCGATGAACGACACCCCTGCCAGCCACCAGATGTGCCAGATCAGACCGAACGCCAAGGCCACGCTGATCGCCGAGAGGACCACGCCGGCGCCGGTGTTCTTGGGCATGTGGATCGGCACGAAGCCCGACAGCGGCCGCTTGTAGCCGTGGCGCTTCATGTCGGTCCAGGCATCGACCTCGTGCACCACCGGGGTGAAGGCGAAGTTGTAGGCCGGCGGCGGCGAGGAGGTGGCCCACTCCAGGGTGTGGCCATTCCACGGATCGCCGGTGGCGTCGCGCAGCGCCTTGCGGTCGCGGATGCTGACGATGATCGACCAGACGAACGCGGCGATGCCGCAGGCGACCAGCGCCGCGCCGATCGCGGCGACAACGAAGAACCAGTGCAGCGAGGTGTCCTCGAACTGGCTCAGGCGCCGGGTCACGCCCATCAGGCCCATGATGTAGAGCGGGGTGAAGGCCAGCCAGAAGCCCGACAGCCAGCACCAGAACGAGACCTTGCCCCAGAACTCGTTGAGCTTGAAGCCGAACGCCTTCGGGAACCAGTACACCATGCCGGCGAACAGGCCGAAGACCACGCCGCCGATGATGGTGTTATGGAAGTGGGCGACCAGGAAGAGGCTGTTGTGCAGCACGAAGTCGGCCGGCGGCACCGCCAGCAGCACGCCGGTCATGCCACCGATGACGAAGGTGAACATGAAACCGATCGTCCACAGCATGGGCACGTCGAAGCGCACCCGGCCCTTGTACATGGTGAACAGCCAGTTGAAGATCTTCGCGCCCGTCGGGATCGAGATGATCATCGTGGTGATGCCGAAGAACGCGTTGACGCTGGCGCCCGAGCCCATCGTGAAGAAGTGGTGCAGCCACACGATGTAGGACAGGATGGTGATCACCGCGGTGGCGTAGACCATCGAGGTGTAGCCGAACAGGCGCTTGCCGCAGTACGTCGCCACCACCTCGGAGAAGATGCCGAAGGCCGGCAGCACCAGGATGTAGACCTCCGGGTGGCCCCAGATCCAGATCAGGTTCACGTACATCATCGGGTTGCCGCCGAGATCGTTCGTGAAGAAGTTGGTGCCGACGTAACGGTCCATCGTCAGCAGCGCGAGGGTCGCGGTGAGGATGGGGAACGTCGCCACGATCAGGATGTTGGTGCACAGCGAGGTCCAGGTGAAGATCGGCATGCGCATCAGGCCCATGCCCGGCGCCCGCATCTTCACGATGGTCACGATCAGGTTGATGCCCGATAGCGTTGTGCCCACGCCCGCGACCTGTAGCCCCCACAGGTAGTAGTCCATGCCCACGCCTGGACTGTAGTCGGCGCCCGACAGCGGCGGGTAGGCCAGCCAGCCGGTCCGCGCGAACTCGCCGACGAACAGCGAGATCATGATCAGCACCGCGCCGGCGGTGGTCATCCAGAAGCTGAAGTTGTTGAGGAACGGGAACGCCACGTCGCGTGCGCCGATCTGCAGCGGCACGACGTAGTTCATCAGGCCGGTGACCAGCGGCATGGCCACGAAGAAGATCATGATCACGCCGTGCGCGGTGAAGATCTGGTCGTAGTGGTGCGGCGGCAGGTAGCCCTCGCCGCCGCCGGAGGCCATGGCCTGGTGCAGGCGCATCAGCACCGCGTCGGAGAAGCCGCGCAGCAGCATCACGATCGCGAGCACGCAATACATGATGCCGATCTTCTTGTGGTCGATGCTGGTGAACCATTCCTTCCACAGGTACCCCCACAGGCGGTACTTGGTGATCACCGCCAGCAGCGCGATGCCGCCAAGGACCACGCCGACGAAGGTCGCCGCGACGATCGGGTCGTGGAGGAAGGGGAGGGCATCGAGCGAAAGCCGCCCGAGCCACGGTGAGTTGAGCTGGTCCTGGGATACGGACATGGGGTTCCTGCCTGGTACTGGATTTCGTTGGGGCGGTGCGGTGGAGCAGCGGCCTTGCGGTCAGCGGCCTTGCGGGCCGCTGCCGGTGTCCGGCTCCGCAGGCGCGCCCTGCGTCGTCGGCGCCTGGTCGGGAGTACGCGGACTTGCGCCTTCCTCGTCGACGTCGTTGCTCGGCTCTGGCTGCGGCGCGGGCGCGCCCGGCTCGGTGGCACGCGGCTGGTGGCCCTGCGGCTCGCCGCTTTCGCGGGCGTCGCGGCCGCTGTCGGGGAAGGTCGCGCCCGGGGCCTCGATCGGCTCGTCGGCGTGACGGTTGTCGTAACGCAGGCGGGCCAGGTTGTCGCGGCTGTCGATGCCGCCGCCGCCGGCCATGTCGATGTGCATCATCTCGTGGATGCACATCGCGCCCGGCGCGACGCACATGTTGAGGATGGCGTCGTAGAGGTCGGCGTCGACGCTACCGAAGTGGCGCACCGGCTCGCGCTCGGACGGCTTCTCGATCTCGAGGTAGCCCTCGCGGTCCAGCGCCTCGCCCTGGCGCACCTTGGCGACCCAGGCCTCGAAATCCTGCTCGCTCATGCCATGGAAGTCGAAGCGCATGTGCGAGAAGCCGTCACCGCTGTAGTTGGCGGAGAAACCCTTGTAGACCCCTTCCTTGTTGATGACCGCGTGCAGCTTGGTCTCCATGCCGGCCATGGCGTAGATCTGGCCGGCCAGCGCCGGGATGAAAAACGAGTTCATCATCGATGCGGAGGTGATCTTGAACTCGATCGGGCGGTCGACCGGCGCGGCCAGTTCGTTGATCGTGGCGATGCCCTGTTCCGGGTAGAGGAACATCCACTTCCAGTCCAGCGCCACCACTTCGACCACCAGCGGCTCCGTGCCCTCGGGCACCGGGCGGGTGGCGTCGATGCGGTCCAGCGGACGGTAGGGATCGAGCTTGTGGGTGGTGATCCAGGTGATCGTGCCCAGCACGATGATGATCGCCAGCGGCGCCAGCCAGATCACCAGCTCCAGGCGGGTGGAGTGGTGCCAGTCGGGCAGGTACTCGGCGTCGCGGTTGGAGGCGCGGTACTTCCAGGCGAAGAAGAACGTCAGGAAGATCACCGGCACGATGATCAGCAGCATCAGCACGGTCGAGACGACGATCAGGTCGCGCTGCTGGATGGCGATATCGCCGGAAGGCCGCATGACGACCCAGTCGCAGCCCGACAACAGCAGGGCGACCGAAAGCAGCGCGAAGGCACGGAGGATGGATTTCATTGACGGGATCGACAGCGGAGAGGAAAACGGATTGACGGAAGGTCCACAGGACCGGCGGCACAGTGGGGTCGGGGCTTGTGCGGCGCGATGCTGCTGCGCGGCTTGATTGCCCGGCCCGTTTCGGGTTCACAATGCGGTGCATTATCCCACCAACCGACACCGGAGAGAGCGCGCAGATGAGCGAAACCGCACAGCAAGCCATGACCGGGCTGGACGAGGCGCCGGAAAACGACGACGACCTCGAGGTCTCGCCCGGCCGCATCGCGTTCCCGGTGGTGATGGGGCGGACGTCGGAGTTCTTCGACTTCTTCGTCTATGGCATCGCGTCGGTACTGGTGTTCCCGTACCTGTTCTTTCCCGATGCCGATCCGGTGGAGGCGACGCTCAAGTCCTTCGCGATCTTCTCGCTGGCCTTCATCGCGCGCCCGATCGGTTCGATCATCTTCATGGCGGTCGACCGCAACTTCAGCCGCGCGGCCAAACTGATCGGCGCGCTGTTCCTGTTGTGTGGCTCGACGATGGCGATCGCCTTCCTGCCCAGCTACGCCCAGGTCGGCATGCTGGCGCCGGTGCTGCTGGCGGTGTTCCGCTTCGGCCAGGGGCTTGGCCTGGGCGGCGCCTGGGACGGCCTGCCGTCGCTGCTGTCGCTGAGCGCGCCGGCGAACCGCCGCGGCTGGTACGCGATGGTCCCGCAGATCGGCGCGGCACTGGGTTTCATGCTGGCCAGCGGCCTGTTCCTGGTGTTCACCCGGTGGCTCAGCCCGGAGGACTTTCTGGCCTGGGGCTGGCGGTTCCCGTTCTTCGTGGCCCTGGCACTGAACGTGGTGGCCCTGTTTGCGCGCCTGCGGCTGGTGGTCACGCCCGAGTTCCAGTACCTGTTCAAGGAGCGCGAACTGCAGCCGCGCCGGATCACCGAGACCATCCGCACCCATCCGCGGCAGGTGTTCGTCGGCGCGCTGATCCCGCTGGCCAGCTACGCCATGTTCCACCTGGTGACGATCTTCCCGCTGAGCTGGGCCAGGCTGTTCACCGACCATGCCCCGTCCGAGTACCTGGGCAGCCTGTTCCTCGGCGCGATCGTCGGCGGCCTGGGCATCCTGCTCTCGGGCATCCTGGCCGACCGCATCGGCCGTCGCGGTCAGCTGGCGATCGCGGCGGTGTTGATCGCGGTCTTCAGCTTCTTTGCCGCGCCGCTGCTGGGCAGCGACACCACTGGCGGACGCACCGCCTATGTGGTCATCGGCTTCGCCCTGCTGGGCCTGTCGCTGGGGCAGGCCAGCAACGCGATCGCCTCGCGCTTCGAGCGGATCTATCGTTATACCGGTGCGGCGGTCACTTCCGACATCGCCTGGCTGCTGGGCGCGGGCTTCGCACCGCTGGTGGCGTTGTGGTTGTGCAGCAACTTCGGCCTGGCCTATGTCGGCTACTACCTGCTGTCGGGCGCGGTGGTCACGCTGGTCGCACTGGCCTTCAGCCGCACGCTCGAGACCGTCAACTGAGCCGCGCAGGGCGCGCGCAACAGCACGGGGCATCGATGGCGGGTAGGGCTGCACGGCGAGGCGGATTCCTGGCGGCCGGTCGGGGCTGGGGCGACATGCGCCGCTGACGCCGCCGGCAAGGGCGGTGCGGCGGCGCGAGCGTGGGTTGGCGCCCTCGGGCGCCACGCATCATTCAAACATGTCTCGCGAGATTCCGAGACTGCGACCGAATGTCGCACCTGCGCGGCCCCGGGCCCGCGCAGGCAGCGGCCGGGCCGTGCGGCTTGCAGGTGACGGCGGGAGCTGGGACAATGCCCGGCTCCCTTGCGCTTGGCGCGCGGGGAGTCCCTTGCCCCACCGCATCGACCGATGCCGGGGGGCTATCCGGGCCACGCCGCATCGCGGCGCGGTCGATATCCGCAAGGAAACCATCATGCGTCATTACGAAGTCGTATTCCTGGTCCATCCCGACCAGAGCGAGCAGGTGCCCGCGATGATCGAGCGCTACAAGTCGCTGATCGAAGGTGCCGACGGCAAGATCCACCGTCTCGAGGATTGGGGCCGCCGCCAGCTGGCCTATCCGATCGACAATCTGGTCAAGGCCCACTACGTGCTGTTCAACATCGAAGTCGGCCAGCAGGGCCTCGACGACCTGGTCGAAGCCTTCCGCTTCAACGATGCGG
>JAFAFY010000270.1 GCA_023423235.1 Pseudomonadota bacterium | reverse complement strand
GCGCATCTACGTGGACGCACAGAGCCAGCCGATGGTCGACGGCACCGAGATCGATTTCGCGCAGAAGGGGCTGAACCAGGAGTTCGTGTTCCGCAACCCCAATGCGGCCGCCGAGTGCGGCTGCGGCGAGAGTTTCACCACCGACGCCGACAAGGCGTTCTGAGCGCCTGCGCCCGCCGCCACGCGCAGCCTGCCTGCGCCCGCGAAGGACTGTGATCGGGTTCTGAGCGCAGCGGCGCCCGTGCGCCGCCGCTACACTGCGGGCCCCGTCCCAATCCGGAGTGTCCGCGTGTTCCGACCCCTGATGCTGGCGAGCCTGCTCGCCGTCTCGGCCATCGCCGGGCCCGCGGCGCATGCCGATGTTCGTGCCGATGCTGCCCGCGCCGATGCCGCGCGCGCGCTGCACGCATTCTTCGACGCCCGCTGGGAGCGCGACCTGCGCGAGTTCCCGGAGACCGCCAGCCACCGTGGCGACCCGCGCTACAACGACCGTTGGACCGACAACAGCAAGCCGGCGATCGAGCGCCGCCAGGCCGAGGACCGCGAAGCGCTGGCGCAATTGCGCGCGATTGACCGCGGCGCGCTGGGCGAACAGGACCGGATCAGCTACGACGTGGCCCTGTGGCAGCTGGAGAAGGCGGTCGAGCGCCAGCGCTTCAACGAGTACCAGCGCGCGGTGAGCCAGCGCGGCGGCATCCAGAACGTGGAGGGCATCGCCGAGGTGCTGCCGTTCCGCACCGCCAAGGACTACCGCGACTGGCTGGCGCGGATGCGCGCGCTGCCCAGGCAGATCGACGACACCACCGCGCTGCTGCGCGAGGGCGTCGCCGCCGGCAACGTGCCGCCGAAGGTGCTGATGCAGCGTATCCCGGCGCAGATCCGTGCGCAGATCGTCGACGCGCCCGAGGACAGCCCGTTCTACCGGCCGCTGCGCCGCTTCGAGCCGTCGATCCCGGCCGGCGAGCAGGCCGCGCTGCGGGCCGAGGCGGCAGGCGTGATCGCCACCGATGTGGTGCCGGCCTACCGCCGGTTCCTGCAGTTCTTCGAGACCGAGTATCTGCCGGCCACGCGCGAGAGCATCGCCGCGACCGACCTGCCGGACGGGCGCGCCTACTACGATTTCCTGGCCAGCCAGTTCACCACCACCGACCTGACCGCCGACCGCATCCACCAGATCGGCCTGGACGAGGTGGCGCGCATCCGCGCCGAGATGGAGGCGGTCAAGGCCGAAGTCGGCTTCGACGGCGACCTGCAGGCGTTCTTCGCCCATCTGCGCAGCGACCCGAAGTTCTTCCACGACAGCCCCGAATCGCTGCTCGAGGCCTACCAGGCGATCTCCAAGCGCATCGACCCGGAGCTGGTGAAGATCGCCCGCACCATACCGCGGCTGCCCTATGGCGTGCGCCCGATCCCGGACAACCTGGCACCCGACACCACCACCGCCTACTACATGCCCGGCGCCGTCGACGGCAGCCGCGCCGGCTACTACTACGTCAACCTGTATCGGCCCGAGGTGCGGCCGACGTGGGAGATGATGGCGCTTTCGCTGCACGAGGCCGTGCCCGGGCACCATTTCCAGTTCGCCCGCGGGCTGGAACTGCCGGATGTGCCCACGTTCCGCCGGGTCGGCTATTTCACCGCCTACGGCGAGGGCTGGGGCCTGTACGCCGAGCGCCTGGGCTACGACATGGGCCTGTACGACGACCCCTACGACCGCATGGGCCAGCTGGCCTACGACATGTGGCGCGCGGTGCGGCTGGTGGTGGACACCGGCATGCACGCCAAGGGCTGGAGCCGGCAGCAGGCGATCGACTATTTCATGGACAACGCGCCCAAGACCGAGCAGGACGTGGTCAACGAGATCGACCGCTACATCGGCTGGCCCGGGCAGGCGCTGGCCTACAAGATCGGCCAGCTGAAGATCTCCGAGCTGCGCGAGCGCGCCACGCGCGAACTCGGCCCGGCCTTCGACCTGCGCGACTTCAACGACGCCGTGCTGGAGACCGGCTCGGTGCCGCTGGACACCTTGGAGGCGCATATCGACGCCTGGATCGCCGCGCGCAAGGGCACGTAGCGCCGGGCAGGTCGTGCGCCGCTGGCAGGTGGGCCGCGCGCGAGATCGCCACGCCGCGCGGTGGGCACGCCGCGGCGCCGACGGCCGGGAGAGAGACGGCCGGCAGCGCCACGAAGCGCCCGCCCGCGTGCCTGGACCAGGCATGCCGCCGGTGCGGTCCACTGCGATGCCGCAGGGGGATGGCGCCGACGACGACCATTTCACGCCGTGATCGTGACCATCGTGCGTCAGTCCGATGACACCGCGATGCCACCGCGATGCGGCGTCATGTGCGCGATGCACTCGTTCGCCGCCATCGATGCCGGCAAGATGTGCGCCCGCCGCCCATCTCCGTCGCCCGTTCCGCATGCGGCGCCGGCCCCGGCATGAATGCCCTTATCCCCCGCTGCAGGAACCCGCAATGCGCCAGACCGTCCTTGTCACCGCCCTCGCACTGGCGGCCGCTTCGCCGCTGTCGGCCCGCGCACAGGCCCAGGATCGCGACGCCGAGATCGCCGCGCTGCGCGCGCAACTGGCGCAGCTGCAGGCCAGGATCGAGGCGCTTGAAACCGCACCCGAGGCGACGTCGCCAACCCGGGCCGGTGAGGCAAGCATCCCGGCGCCTGCGACAGCCGCGCCTGTGCCCGCCGCTGCGGCGGCACCGAAGGTGGAGACCGAAGGTGGCCTGAAGGTGGTGTCGGCCGACGAGGCGTTCTCATTCGCCGTGGGCGGGCGCATCCATTTCGACGCCTATGCCTTCGACCGCGACCAGGCCGCGGCCACCGGCACCACCGAGTTCCGCCGGGCGCGCCTGACCCTGCAGGGCAAGGCCTATGGCTGGGACTACAAGTTCGAGCAGGATTTCGCCGCCGGCGACGTGCTCGAGGGTTTCCGCGAAGTGCACATCTCGCGCGCCGCGTTTGGCGGCAAGGTCACGATCGGCCACTTCAAGCCGTATCGCGCGATGGAGGAACTGACCAGTTCCAACGACCTGCTGATGATGGAACGGCCGTTCGCCTCGGCCACCGGCCTGTTCAGCGGGCGCCAGTTCCAGCAGGGCGTGGGCTACCTGCACGCGGGCGACCACCACACCGCCGGGTTCTCGCTGTTCAACCTGCGCAATGCCTCGGGCACCCGCAACGAAGGCGTCGGCGCATCCGGCCGGGTGACCTATGCGCCGATCGCCACCGACGACAGCACCCTGCATGTCGGTGCCTGGGCCAGCCGTGAGGACCTCAACCAGGGATCGGCGGATATCTCGGCCACCGCCAACTACGCCGGCCGCCGCGGGCCGTCGCAGGACATCGCCACGACCACCGGCGCCAGCGGCGCGCAGGTCACTGCCTACGGCATCGAGGCCGCGGGTTCGTTCGGCCCGCTGTTCTTCCAGGGCGAGTACGCGCATGCCAGCTTCGGCCAGCCGGTGGGTGCCGACGAGGATGTCGTCACCTGGTACCTGCAGGGCAGCTGGCTGCTCAACGGCGGCCACAAGGCCTACAAATCCGCTACCGGCGTATTCGCTTCGCCCGAGGTCGGCGAGGGCGGGTTGTGGGAGCTGACCGCGCGCTACGACACGATCGAGAACCGCGATGTCGCTGCGCTGGAAGCCACCGCCTGGATCCTGGGCATGAACTACTACGTGAATCCGAACCTGCGCTTCATGTTCAACTACGTCCGCGGCGAGGATGCCTTCACCGGCGACCGCACCGGCCAGTACGCGCTGCGCACCCAGTTCACGTTCTGAGGGCTGGCCCTGCGCTGGGATGCCCGCGTCGGCGCTGGCGGGCAGGGTCTCCGCCCACGTACTCAGGCGGGCACCGCCAGGCCGCGCACCAGGTCCAGGCGGCCTGCCTGCCGGCGCTGACGTTGCAGCCCTGGTTTCAGGTCCGACCCGCTCAGGTCCGGCCCGCGCCAGGTCCAGCCCGCTCCGGGGCAGTCCCGCTCCAGGGCAGGCTCGCTCCGGGGCAGTCCCGCTCCGGGGCAGTCCCGCTCCAGGGCAGGCCCGCTCCAGAGCCGGACAGCCAGGTCCAGCTCCGTTCCGGGCGCACTGTCAGCGGCGGCTACAACCGGCCTTCGGCCAGATGCACCAGTTGGCCGTCGCGCAGCGCAAAGCCGGACGCCCGCAGCGCCTGTGCGGTGGCCGGATCGGCGTCCGCGACGGTTGTGGCGAGGTGGTAGCGTCCGTCGGCGGCAAGCGCCAGGCGCGCCTGGATCCGGTTGGGCGTGCCCGGCGCCGCATCGGTATCGGCAAAGGCCGCGACCCAGTCGCCGTCCTCGCAGTGCGGCGTGGCCGCCAGTGCCACCGGCGGCCACCCGGCGGACGCGTCCACCGCCGACAGCAGCCCCTGCAGCGTGCCGCCCGCGGCCACGCAGCGGCCATCGGCGAAGCGCAGTGCCACGTCCCGGGCCTCGAGGTCGAGGTCCAGCCCGTCGAGTCCGGGCAAGTGCAGCGACAGCAGGCCGTTGACGTTGCGCGCGCCGTGGCCGGGTGCCAGGCGGATGTCCGCCGACAGGGTGCGGCCGGTGGCATGCAGTTCGAAGGCGCCGCGCAGCAGTGCAAGCGGCGCGATGCGCAGCCGGACATCGCCCAGCGGCGTCCCCGACCAGGTGGCGCCCTGCAGGCGCGCCCGCCACAGCGTGCCTTCGACCGCGGTGGCCGACAGCGGTGCCAGGCGCGCGCCGGCGAGTGCCAGCGCTGTGCGCATCGGCAGCAGCGCCACCAGCGCGATGCAGGTGGCGGCCGCGTACAGCAGTACCGGACGGCGGATCATACGCCGTCCCCGAACACCGCCCGGACGCGCAGCCGTTCGCCCTCGGCGGCGATGTTCAGCGCCACCGGCGCGGTGCCATGCTGGTTGCGCAGGGCGTCGAGCCAGGCGAACAGCGCCGCCGGCGCGACCGCTTCGATATCCAGCACCAGGCCGACACCGGGCTCGATGCGGTGCTGGCTGACCGCAATGCCGGCCGCGCTGGCCGCCGCCAGGATCTGTTCGGGCGTGGCGCCAGGTGCAGTGCCCGCCTGGTCGAGCGCGGATGCCATCGCCTGCACCTGTGCCAGCCGCGCCGCGGCCTGGTCGCGCGCGGCGCGGGCGTGTTCGCCGAGGTGGCGCAGCGGGACGTGGATGCCGTACCAGGCCACGAACGCCGCGACCAGCACGCACATCAGCCCGAGCATCCTGCGCTCGCGCAGGTCGCGTGCCTGCCACCAGGTGCGCAGCGCGGCGAGGGCGCTCATCGGGCTGCGCCTTCGATGCGCAGCTGGCTGCGCGTCTGCCGCTCCACCGGCTGCGCGTCGACCACCTCCAGCGTCAGGCCGTGACCGGCCAGTGCGTCGGCCAGGGCAGCGGGGGCGCCGGTATCCTCATGCAGCAGGCCGGCCTGCAGCCCGCCGTCCAGCCCGTATTCCAGGCTGTCGAGCCGTGCTGCGGGCAGCGCTGCGACCGCCGCCGACAGCGCGCCCGCGGCGTCGGCCAGCGCCTTCGGCTGCACCTGCGCGCGAAATCGGTGTTCCAGCGCGGCCACCGCATCGGCGTCCGCGGCATCCGCGACGTGCTGGCGCGCCAAAGCATCGGCGCGGGCGTCGAAGCGGTGCGCCTCGATGCCGTCGCGCAGGGCCTGCGCCGCAGGCAGCAGCACGAACGACGCCAGCAGCGCGGCCGCGAGCAGCGCCAGGCGCCGGCGCGACCGCTTCGATATCCAGCACCAGGCCGACGCCGGGCTCGATGCGTTGCTGGCTGACCGCAATGCCGGCCGCGCTGGCCGCCGCCAGGATCTGTTCGGGCGTGGCGCCAGGTGCAGTGCCCGCCTGGTCGAGCGCGGATGCCATCGCCTGCACCTGTGCCAG
>JAFAFY010000290.1 GCA_023423235.1 Pseudomonadota bacterium | reverse complement strand
GGGTGGTCTTGCCGGCGCCGTTCTCGCCGACCAGCGCCAGCACTTCGCCGGCGTGCAGGGTGAAATCGAGATTGCGGACCGCCCAGCGTTCGGCGCCGGGATAGCGGAAACCGACGTTTTCGAAGATGAAGCCTTCGCGGATCGGATTGGGGAACGGCACCGGCACTGCCGGCGAAGTGATTTCCGGCTCGATCTCGAAGAACGAGAACAGGTCGTCCAGGTACAGCGCCTGGCCGGCAACCTGGGAGAAGCCGATCAACAGGCTTTCCAGCAGTTGCCGCAGGCGGCGGAAGCTGCCGGCCAGGAAGGTCAGGTCGCCGATGGTGAAGTCGCCGCGCACCGTGTGCCAGGCGATGTAGGCATAGGCCACGTAGTAGCCCAGCGTGCCGAGCGCGGCCAGCAGCGTGCCCCAGAACGCGCGCCGCCGCGCCAGCGCACGGTTGGCGCGGAAGAAGCGCTCGGCCAGGGTGCGGTAGCGGTCGATCAGGAACCGGTGCAGGCCGAAGATCTTCACTTCCTTGGCGGTGTCGACGCTGGCGCCGGTCTGGCGCACGTATTCGAGCTGTCGCCGTTCGGGCGTCCACTGGAAGTTCAGCGAATAGCCCAGCGCGTTGAAGTGCGACTCGCCGACGAACGCCGGGATAAGCGCGATCGCCAGCAGCAGGATCAGCCACGGCGCATACACCAGCAGGCCGATGGCGAAGCTCACCACGGTGATCGCGTCCTGCACCTGGCCGAACAGCTGGCCCATCAGGTTCATGCGGCCCATGGTCTGGCGGCGGGCGCGGTCGAGCTTGTCCTGCAGTTCGGGGTCCTCGAAATCCTCCAGGTCGAGCGTGGCCGCGTGTTCCATCAGGCGCACGCTGGTGGCGTTGGTGAACAGCTCCGAGAGCAGGTTGTCGGCGTAGCTGACGATGCGCCCGAGCAGGTCGGAACCGATCGCCAGCGCGAACTCCAGCGCCAGCAGCCAGGCCAGGTGGCTGAGCGCGCCGCTGCGCCAGGCGCTGCCCAGGTCGCCGAAGTCGAGGCCCAGGCCGACCACGCGGATCACCTCGTCGATGATCAGCTTGCCGATGTAGAGCATCACCACCGGCAGCAGGGCACGGATCAGGCGCAGGCCCAGGCTGGTCAGGGTCAGCCCGGGGCTGGTCTGCCAGATCAGGCGCAGGAACGGCCGCAGGTTGCGCATGGCGTCGAAGCGCTCACGCAAGCTGGGACGGCCTTCGGCGGCCGGGCGCCGTTCCGGCTTGCCGGCGGGGGGATTGTCGGCGGGCGTGGTCATTGCGTGGGCAACCTGCAGCCGCGCGCAGGCTGTCTTGCCGGCCTCACTGTGCGCATCGGCGGACCGCCGCCAGCCGCGATGGCGGGCGGCGCCGGACAAGCGGGCCGGGCATCACGCAGGGGGAGGACTGCGCTCAGCCGTCTTCTTCCAGATCCAGTTCCGCGGTCGAGCCCGGACCGCCCTGGGTTTCGGCGCCGGCGACCGCTTCGCCCGGGCGTCCGGCCGAGCTGCTGCCATCGTCGACATGCAGCAGGTTGCGCACCTCGCGCACGCCTTCCAGCGACGACACCAGCTGCAGCGCCGCCTCCAGCATCGCGCGCTCGGGTACGTCGCCGGTCAGGGTGACCACGCCGTCGGCCACCTCCACCAGCACCTCGCTGGCCTCGATGCCGGGGTCGCGCGCCAGCGCGGTCACGATGTTGTCGCCAAGCAGATCGTCGGGGGCGGGGGATTGGGTGCTCATGTCCGGTTCGTCCTGGAGGAGTGGGAACACGAGGATGCTCGCGCATCCGTCAACATCGTGGCAACTGGCGGCGACGCCGGCCTGCGCGCGGCCAGCGGCCGGCCGGACGCGGCGGGACCGGCCCGGGCAACCCGGCAACGGGCGGCGGACAGGTAAAATGCGCGATCCGCTCCAGCGCTTCCGCTTCCCGCCAGCCCAGAGGCCAGCCGTGACCCACACTCCCTCCGTCCGCGACGCATCCGTGCGCGCGCCCGTCTCGATCCGCCAGGAAGACCTGATCCAGTCGGTCGCCGACGCGCTGCAGTACATCAGCTACTACCACCCGGTGGACTACATCCGGAACCTCGCCGCCGCCTATGAGCGCGAGGCATCGCCGGCGGCGAAGGACGCGATCGCGCAGATCCTGATCAACTCGCGCATGTGCGCCGAGGGCCACCGCCCGATCTGCCAGGACACCGGCATCGTCACCGTGTTCCTGGAGATCGGCATGGACGTGCGCTGGGACGACGCCACCATGGGCGTGGAGGACATGGTCAACGAGGGCGTGCGCCGCGCCTACAACGACCCGGACAACAAGCTGCGCGCCAGCGTGCTGGCCGATCCGGCCGGCAAGCGCACCAATACGAAGGACAACACGCCGGGCGTGGTCAACGTCAAGATCGTGCCCGGCAATACGGTCGATGTCATCGTCGCGGCCAAGGGCGGCGGCTCGGAGGCCAAGAGCAAGTTCGCGATGCTCAACCCGTCCGATTCGATCGTCGACTGGGTGCTCAAGACGGTGCCGACGATGGGCGCGGGCTGGTGCCCGCCGGGCATGCTCGGCATCGGCATCGGCGGCACCGCCGAGAAGGCGATGCTGCTGGCCAAGGAATCGCTGATGGAGCCGATCGACATCACCGACCTGCAGGCGCGCGGCCCATCCAACCGCGCCGAGGAGCTGCGGCTGGAACTCTACGACAAGGTCAACGCGCTCGGCATCGGCGCCCAGGGCCTCGGCGGCCTGACCACGGTGCTCGACATCAAGGTCAAGGATTTCCCCACCCACGCCGCCAACCTGCCGGTGGCGATGATCCCGAACTGCGCGGCCACGCGCCATGCGCACTTCACCCTGGATGGCAGCGGCCCGGTGATGCTGGACCCGCCGTCGCTGGCCGACTGGCCGGAACTGACCTACAACCCGACCGGCGCGCGCCGTGTCGATCTGGACACGATCACGCCCGAGGAGGTCACGACCTTCAAGCCGGGCGAGGTGCTGCTGCTCAGCGGCAAGCTGCTGACCGGCCGCGACGCCGCGCACAAGCGCATCGTCGAGATGCTCAACCGCGGCGAGACGCTGCCGGTCGACCTCAAGGGCCGCTTCATCTATTACGTCGGCCCGGTCGATCCGGTGCGTGACGAAGTCGTCGGCCCCGCGGGCCCGACCACCGCCACGCGCATGGACAAGTTCACCGAGCAGGTGCTGGACCAGACCGGCCTTCTGGGCATGGTCGGCAAGGCCGAGCGCGGTCCGGCGGCGATCGAGGCGATCCGCAAGCACAAGTCGGTGTACCTGATGGCCGTCGGCGGCTCGGCGTATCTGGTGTCGAAAGCGATCAAGGCCGCGCGCGTACTGGCGTTCGAGGACCTCGGCATGGAGGCGATCTACGAGTTCGAGGTGCAGGACATGCCGGTGACCGTGGCGGTGGATTCGGCCGGCACCTCGGTGCACGAAACCGGCCCGCGCGAATGGAAGGCGCGCATCGCTGGCATTCCGGTGGTCGAAATCGCCTGATCCCTGGTCGCATCCGGTTGCCGGCCCCGGGGCCGGCACCCTGGCCACGCCCCTGTCGAGTGCTCCGATGTCCGTCATCCTCTACGGTTCGCCCAGTACCGCTTCGCTGGTCGTGCACTGGTTGTTGATCGAGCTGGGCATTGCGCACGAGTTGCGTCAGCTCGACTTCGCGCGCGGCGAGCAGAAGGCCGACAGTTATCGGGCCCTCAATCCGCAAGGGCGGGTGCCGACGCTGCTGATCGAGGGACAGGTGATGACCGAATCGGCGGCCATCGCGATGCATCTGGCCGACCTGCATCCGCAGGCCGCGCTGGCGCCCGCGCCGGGCACGCCCGCACGCGGTGACTACTACCGCTGGATCTGCTTCTGCGTCTACACGCTGATGCCGGCCTATCGCAGCTGGTTCTACCCGGACGAGCCGGCGGGCGAGGCGTGCATCGCGTCGGTGCAGGCGCATGCCCGTGATCGGCTGGAAGCGGCATGGCAGCAGGTCGCCACCCATCTGCAGGGCACGGGGCCGTATCTGCTCGGCGACCAGGTCACCACGGTCGACTTCCTGATGACCATGCTGATGCGCTGGTCGCGCAACATGCCACGCCCCACCGACCAGTGGCCGGCGTTGCAGGCCCATGCCCGCCGGATGAAGGACCGGCCCGCGTTCCAGGAGACGTGCCGTCGCGAGGGCATCGACGACTGGCTGTAGCGGTCGCCGTCAGCGGGTCAGTCCACGTACTCGTCGAAGGTCTTCTTCCGGCGGAACGGCATCAGATGCTGCGCAAGGATGCCGCGCGGCACGGTCTCGAGCTTCATCACGCCGTATTCCTGCGGCCATTCGCGCTGGTCGCGCGGCAGCTTGAAGGTGCCCATCAGCATGTCGACCAGCGGCAGGTGGATGGCGTAGTTGACGTCGATGTACTCCTGCTGGCGGGCATGGTGCCAGTGGTGGTAGCGCGGCAGCACCAGCAGGTACTCCAGCCAGCCGAAGCGCACGCCGATGTTGGCGTG
>JAFAFY010000258.1 GCA_023423235.1 Pseudomonadota bacterium | reverse complement strand
GCCCAAGCCGCTGCCCGGTTTCCAGGAAATGCAGCCGCGGGTGTTCGCGGGCCTGTTCCCGATCGACGCCGAGGACTATCCGGCGCTGCGCGAGGCGCTGGAAAAACTGCGCCTCAACGACGCCGCGCTGCGTTTCGAGCCGGAGAGTTCCGAGGCGATGGGCTTCGGCTTCCGCTGCGGGTTCCTGGGCATGCTGCACATGGAGATCGTGCAGGAGCGCCTGGAGCGCGAGTACAACCTCAACCTGATCAGCACCGCGCCGACGGTGATCTACGAGGTGCTCAGGACCGACGGCAGCGTGATGAGCCTGGACAATCCGGCCAAGCTGCCGCCGGTCAACCAGATCGAGGAGATCCGCGAGCCGATCATCCGCGCCAACATCCTCACCCCGCCCGATTACGTCGGCAACGTGATCACCCTGTGCGAGGAGAAGCGCGGCAGCCAGATCGGCATCACCTACATGGGCAGCCAGGTGCAGATCAGCTACGAGCTGCCGATGGCCGAGGTGGTGCTGGACTTCTTCGACAAGCTGAAATCCGTCAGCCGCGGCTACGCCTCGCTGGACTACCACTTCCTGCGTTTCCAGGCCGGCCCGTTCGTGCGCGTGGACACGCTGATCAACGGCGACAAGGTCGATGCGCTGAGCCTGATCGTGCACCGCCAGCATGCCGACCGCCGCGGTCGCGAGCTGACCGAGAAGATGAAGGAACTGATCCCGCGGCAGATGTTCGACGTGGCCATCCAGGCCGCGGTCGGCTCGCAGATCATCGCCCGCACCACGGTCAAGGCCATGCGCAAGAACGTGCTGGCCAAGTGCTATGGTGGCGACATTTCGCGCAAGAAGAAGCTTCTGGAGAAGCAGAAGGAAGGCAAGAAGCGCATGAAGCAGGTCGGCCGCGTGGAGATTCCGCAGGAGGCCTTCCTGGCGGTGCTGAGCACGAGTCGTGAATCGTAATGACGTGATTGTTGATTCGTGATTGGTGATTCGAAAGAGCGGCGAATGCCGCGCCCCGTAAGATTGCTGGACGAGTGCATGTTTGTTCCTTGATGCGAAGGTGGAAGGCTGTTGCTTCTTCCAATCACGAATTACGAATCACCAATCACGGCTCCTGAGGTTCCCGCATGAAATGGTTCGAGACCGCACTGGTCGTCCTGACGCTGCTCACCGGTGCCATCTGGTTGCTGGACCGGTTGGTGCTGGCCCGTCGCCGCGCCCGCAGGGCCGGGCTGCTGGAGCCGAAGGAACCGATCTTGGTCGACTATTCGCGGGCGTTCTTCCCGGTGCTGTTCGTGGTGCTGATCCTGCGCAGCTTCGTCGCCGAGCCGTTCCGCATCCCGTCCAGCTCGATGATGCCCACGCTGCTGATCGGTGACTTCATCCTGGTCAACAAGTACCAGTACGGCATCCGCCTGCCGATCACCAACAAGAAGGTCATCGACCTCGGCGAGCCCGAGCGCGGCGACGTGGTGGTGTTCCGTCCGCCGCACCAGCCCGACCAGGACTGGATCAAGCGCGTGATCGGCCTGCCGGGCGACACCGTGGAGTTCCGCGACAACCAGATCTCGGTCAACGGCACGCCGTTCCTGTACCGCCGCGACGGCACCTTCGAGGGCGAGGGGCGTGGCCGCGAGATGACCGGCGCCTCGCTCTACACCGAGCAGATGCCCGGCCGCGCGCACGAGATCCTGCACATCGACCAGGCCGCGCCGTTCCACCTTGGCGAGGGCACGTTCCAGGTGCCGCAGGGCCATTATTTCGTGATGGGCGACAACCGCGACCGCAGCGACGACGGCCGGTTCTGGGGTACGCTTCCCGAGAGCCAGCTGCGCGGCAAGGCGTTCCTGATCTGGATGAACGTCGACAGCACCGCACCGGGCTGGGTGGATTGGGGAAGGATCGGCCAGCGCATCCGCTGACCGCACGCTATCGGGCTTCGAGGGGACGTCCATGAAACGCACGCAACGCGGCATCACCCTGCTGGGATTCGTCATCGTCCTGGCAGTCGTCGGCTTCGCCGCCTACATCGGCATGAAGCTGTTTCCGATGTATTCGGAGTACTACAGCGTCAAGTCCGCGCTCAAGGGCCTGTCCCAGGAGAGCGGGATCGCCAGCGCGGACCCCGCGCGCATCCAGGACCTGTTCTTCCGCCGGCTCTACATCAGCTATTCGGAGAACGTGAAGCCGGCCAACGTCAAGCTGCGCCGCGTCGACAGCGGCTGGCAGATGGACGTGCAGTACGAGGTGCGCAAGCCGATGGTCGGCAACCTCGACGTGGTGGGCAAGTTCCACGCCACGCAGACCCTTGCGCGCGGTGGCGACGGCACTTGACCGCCAGCAGGGCAGGTTCGCGGGCCATGCGTTCCGTGACCCCGGCCTGCTGCAGCAGGCGCTGACGCATCGCAGCGCCGGCGCCCCGCACAACGAGCGACTGGAGTTCCTCGGCGATGCCATCCTCGGCGCGCTGATCGCCGAGGTGCTGTTCGCGCGCTGGCCCGCGGCCGACGAGGGCACCCTGACCCGTGCCCGCGCCGAACTGGTGCGCGAGTCCTCGCTGGCCGCGATCGCCCGCGAGCTCGACCTCGGCACGCGCCTGGTACTGGGCCCGGGCGAGATGAAATCCGGCGGCCACCGCCGCGATTCGATCCTCTCCGATGCGCTGGAGGCGGTGATCGCCGCGGTGTATCTGGATTCCGGCATCGACACCTGCCGCAGCGTGGTGCTGCCGCTGTTCGACCGCGCGATCGCCGCGCTGGCGACGGGACGGGTGGCCAAGGACGCCAAGACCCGGCTGCAGGAATGGCTGCAGGCGCGGCAGCGGCCGTTGCCGGTGTACGAACTGCTGTCGGAAGGCGGCGAGGAGCACGCCAAGGTGTTCCTGGTGCGCTGCGTGCTGGCGGACGTGTCGATTGCCGCCGAAGGCCAGGGCACCTCGCGCCGGGCCGCCGAGCAGCAAGCCGCCGAAGCCGTGCTGGGCATGCTCGACGCCGCGCGCTGAACCGGCACACCCTGCCGGTCCCCGGCATTCCGTAGAATGCCCGCATGACAAAGTCCACCAACGCGCCGACGAACGCGCCTACCAGCACGCCCACCAGCACGCCCGCCGACGCCTCCCACCACGCCGGCTTCGTCGCCGTCATCGGCCGGCCCAACGTCGGCAAGTCCACGCTCGTCAACGCGCTGGTCGGCGCCAAGGTCAGCATCGTCTCCAACCGCCCGCAGACCACGCGCCACCGGCTGCTGGGCATCGCCAGTTTTCCCGAGGGCCAGCTGCTGCTGGTCGATACGCCCGGCATCCACCGCGAGCAGAAGCGGGCGATGAACCGGATCATGAACCGCGCCGCGCGCGGCGCGCTGGAAGGCGTGGATGCCGCGCTGCTGGTGGTGGTGGCCGGCCGCTGGGACGAGGAGGACACGCTGGCCTACGACGCCCTGCGCGAGGCCGGCGTGCCGGTGGTGCTGGTGGTCAACCAGGTCGACCGGATCAAGGACAAGACCACGCTGCTGCCGTACCTGCAGCAAGTCAGCGAGGGCCGCGACTTCGCCGGCGTGGTGCCGCTGTCCGCGCTCAAGCGCAAGGGCCTGGAGCAACTGGTGTCGACCCTGCTGCCGCTGCTGCCCGAGCAGCCGTCGCTGTATGCCGAGGACGAGATCACCGACAAGAGCCAGCGCTTCCTGGCCGGGGAGCTGGTGCGCGAGCAGCTGATGCGCCAACTCGGCAACGAACTGCCGTACGCGACCACGGTGGAGATCGAATCCTTCACCGTCGACGGCACCATGCTGCGCATCGGCGCGGTGATCTGGGTCGAGCGCGAGGGGCAGAAGGCGATCGTGATCGGCAAGGCCGGCAGCCGGCTCAAGGAGATCAGCACCAAGGCGCGGCTGCAGATGGAGCGGCTGTTCGGCGCCAAGGTGTTCCTGGAGACCTGGGTGCGCGTGCGCGAGGGCTGGTCCGACGACGAGGCCGCGCTCAAGGCACTGGGCTACGGCGACTGAGGCTTCGGTCCCTCGACATCCACATCGGTTGCATCCCGGGAGAACAGCGATGAGCGGAAACGAAAGACGCGAAGGACATTGCCTGTGCGATGGCGTGGTGCTGAGCGTGCCGGCCGACGCCCGCGACGTCAGCGCCTGTCATTGCAGCATGTGCCGCCGCTGGGGTGGCGGTCCGGCGCTGGTGCTGCATGCCGGTCCCGACCTGGCGATCACCCGCGGCGCGGAGTTGGTCACGCGCTACGCCTCGTCGGAATGGGCCGAGCGCGCATTCTGCAGCGGCTGCGGCAGCCACCTGTTCTATCGCAGCACCGGCGACGGCGACCACTACGCCGCCAGCGGCCTGTTCGGCACGCTGCCCGAGGCGCGCTTCGGGCTGGAGATCTTCATCGATGCCAAGCCCGCCTGGTACGACTTCGCCAACCCCACCGAGCGCCTGACCGAGGCCGAGTTCCTCGCCCGGATCGGCGCCGCCGGCTGAGCGGCCGGACCACCGGCACGCCGGGCATCCCCGCATGCGAATCGACGAGGAACCGGCCCACGTACTGCATGCGCGGCCCTGGCGCGAGACCAGCCTGCTGGTCGAGGTGCTGAGCCGCGACCACGGCCGCCTGGGCCTGGTCGCGCGCGGCGTGCAGGGGCCCCGGCGCCATGTCCTGCGCGCGGCGCTGCAGCCGCTGCAGTACATCCGCCTGTCGGCGGTGCAGCGCGGCGAACTGGCGCAACTGCGCAGCGCCGAAGCGCTCGACGCCGCGCCGAGGCTCTCCGGCGACGCGATGCTGGCCGGTTTCTACATCAGCGAACTGGTGCTGCGGCTGGCACCGCGCCAGGACCCGTCGCCGGCGCTGTACACGATCTACGGCGAGGTGCGCGAGCAACTGCGTGCGCACGCGCCGCTGGCCTGGACCCTGCGCCGTTTCGAGCGCGACCTGCTGGAGGCGCTTGGCGTCGGTTTCGCGCTGGATGTCGACGGCGACGGCGATGCGATCGATCCGGCGGCGCGCTACCGGCTTGATCCCGAACACGGCCCGCGCCGCATCCTGCGCGACAGCGGCGCCGCGGACCGCGGCGGGGCCGCGACCGGCAGCGGCCTGTTGGCTCTGGCGGCCGCCGACATGCCGGACGCGGCAGACCTCGCCAGCCTGCGCCGGGCGCTGCGCGCGGTGCTGGCGCATCACCTTGGCGGACGCGGGCTCAAGTCCTGGGAGCTGGCGGCGGAACTGGCGCGGCGCTGAGCGCTGCCTGCACGGCGAGCAGTGCATTGCCGCGGATGGCTTCTTGATTGGCCACTGGAATCGACTGCGGCGCCTCGATGCCGGAAGCCTCAGGCGCTGGCCAGCGTCGCGTCGAGTACCTGCAGGAAGTCCTGCAACGCGACCGCCGAATCCGGCGCCGCGTGCAGCGTGGCCGCGGCGTCGCACAGCCGGTCGGCGCCGACGAAGCCGCAGCCCGCGCGCAGCTTGTGCATCGCGCCCTGCAGGGCGTCGATATCGCCGTCGCGGGCGGCCTGTTGCACGGCCGCCCGGGTGGCCGGCAGCTCGCCAAGGAACAGATCGCGCAATGCCGCAGCGTTGTCGCTGACCCCGCCGACAGCTTCCAGCGCGGCC
>JAFAFY010000190.1 GCA_023423235.1 Pseudomonadota bacterium | reverse complement strand
GGCCGCGGATGCGCGCCCCGCGCCGCGTCGCGCTACCGCCGCAGATCCGCGCGCCACGGCGCATCGCGTGCCACGGGCGACGCGATCCTGCGCGGTATGCCGCGGCAAGCGCGCCGCGATGGCGATCCACGCGGCGATACAGGCCGTGGCGCGGGCGGCGATAATGGCGGTTTCCCCATGCCCCGGTTTGCCGCATGTCCCAAGACCGCATCCGCAACGCCGCGCTGCGTGCGCGCCTGACCACCCCCGAGCAGGCCGCCACGCTGATCCAGCCCGGCCAGACCGTGGCGATGAGCGGCTTCACCGGCTCCGGCTATCCCAAGGCGGTGCCCACCGCGCTGGCCGCGCGCATGGAGCAGCGCCATGCCGCCGGCGAACGCTTCCAGATCCGCCTGCTGACCGGCGCCTCGACCGCGCCCGAACTCGACGGCGCGCTGGCCAGGGTCGACGGCATCGCCCTGCGCCTGCCCTTCCAGAGCGACCCGGACGCGCGCCAGCGCATCAACGACGGCACCCTGCCCTACATCGACGCGCACCTCAGCCACGTCGCCCAGCATGCGTGGTTCGGCTTCTATGGCGATATCGATGTCGCCGTGGTCGAGGCGGTGGCGATCCGCGAGGACGGCGGCATCGTGCCCTCGACCTCGGTCGGCAACAGCAAGACCTGGCTGGACCTGGCGCGCAAGGTGATCGTGGAGGTCAACACCTGGCAGCCGCCGGAACTCGAGGGCATGCACGACATCTACTACGGCACCGCGCTGCCGCCGCAGCGCCTGCCCATCCCGCTGCAGCAGGGCGACGACCGCATCGGCGAGACCGCGCTGCGCGTCGACCCGGAGAAGATCGCCGCGGTGGTACTGACCCATGCGCCCGACCGCAACAGCCCGTTCTCGCCGGCCGATGCCAACAGCCAGCGGATCGCCGCGCACCTGATCGAATTCCTCCAGCACGAGGTCGCGAAAGGCCGGCTGCCGCGCAACCTGCTGCCGTTGCAGTCGGGCGTGGGCAACATCCCCAACGCGGTGCTGGCGGGGCTGGCCAGCAGCGGCTTCCGCGACCTCGGCGCGTTCACCGAGGTCATCCAGGACGGCATGCTCGACCTGCTGCGCGACGGCGTGCTGCGCTACGCCTCCTGTACCGGCTTCGCGCTCAGCCCGGCGGCGAACGAGGCCTTCAAGCGCGACATCGCCCGGTACCGCGACAAGATCATCCTGCGCACGCAGGAGATCTCCAACCATCCGGAACTGGTGCGGCGGCTGGGCTGCATCGGCATGAACGGCATGGTGGAGGTGGACCTGTACGGCAACATCAATTCCACCCACATCATGGGCAGCCGCATGCAGAACGGCATCGGCGGCTCCGGCGATTTCGCCCGCAACGGGTTCCTGTCGGTGTTCATGAGCCCCAGCACCGCGCGCGGCGGCAGCATTTCCTCGATCGTGCCCATGGTCAGCCACGTCGACCACACCGAGCACGACGTCTCGATCGTGGTCACCGAGCAGGGCCTGGCCGACCTGCGCGGGCTCTCGCCCAAGCAGCGGGCGCGGGTGTTGATCGACCGCTGCGCGCACCCGGACTACCGCGACGCGTTGCAGGACTATTTCGCCCGCGCCTGCCGCGACAGCTACGGCAAGCACACCCCGCACCTGCTGCCCGAGGCGCTGTCCTGGCACCAGCGCTGGCTCGATACCGGCAGCATGCACGCCGATGCCGCGCTCACGCAGGCCGCAGCGCGCGCGTCATGAAGGTGCTCCAGGGGTCCTCGACGTAGCTGCCGAAGGGCCCGCACGGCACGAAGCCGAAGCGGGCATAGAGCCGGTGCGCCGGCGCGAACGCGGCCGCGGTGCCGGTCTCCAGGCTCAGGCGATGCCAGCCGCGCGCGGTCGCGGTCTCGATCGCATGTGCCAGCAGCGCCGCCGCCACGCCCTGGCGCAGATGCGTGGCGTCGGTGCGCATCGACTTGATCTCGCCATGCCCGGCGCCGAGATCCTTCAGCGCGCCGCAGCCGGCCAGCGCCTCGCCGCGCCAGGCGCACCAGAAGGTCAGCGCCGGCGCGCGCAGGCCATCGAGATCCAGCGCATGGATGCTGCCGGGCGGCGAATGCCGGGTCATGTCGTGCAGATGCGCCTGCAGCAATGCGATGACGCGCGGATCGGTGACAGCATCGGCGCGGATATCGAGCGTTGGCATTGTCGGCATGCCGGTCCCGGCCTGGCCTGCCTGCAGCCACGCCAGCTTGCGCGCACGCGGCTGGCGCTTGAGCTGCCATTCGGCGCGCGAGGCGCTGGCGCGGTCGGGATAGGCGCGGCTGGCCAGCAGCCGCAGGGGCGGGTTTGCGCGCGTGTACTTCGCGCCGCGGCCGGCGGCGTGGGCGGCGAAACGGGTCGCGAGATCGGTGGTGATGCCGGCATACCAACTGCCGTTGCGGCATTCGATCAGGTACAGGTGCCAGGTCGGCGACGCGCTCATCGCCGGGATGATCGGGCAGCTGTGGCGCGCTGCGCAAGCGGAAGGCGCCCGGCAGGCAGCGATCCGCAGGCAGCAGTCGTCGACTCACCGCAGGCGCAGTTGATCACGCACCCGGCAAGCGCGGACCGGGAATCAGCGATCGAGGCGGCCGAAACCGAACAGCGCCGCCAGCGGGTGCCGGCGGCGCTCGATCCCCGCGCGCAGCAGGCCGGCGCCCAGCATCGAATAGG